>JBPCJI010000092.1:0-12122 GCA_051005475.1 Thermoleophilaceae bacterium | reverse complement strand
GTGGCCGCCTTCATGCTCATGAAGCTGCTGAGGCGGCCGGCGGCGGCCCGCTCGATCGCGCGGCGGCGGCGCAGGCTGATCGCCAGGCGGGGCGGCCTTGACGTGGCGGACACCCGCTCGTTCCTCGTCGATGTGCACCTGCTGAAGCGCTGAGCGCGCTCGCGGCAGCCCCGGCCGTGCGGGTTGTCGAGCACGAGGCCGTTCCCACCGGCGCCTTCCGGATGCCCGGATGCGGCCGCGCCGACCTCGCCTACCTCAAGCTGGTCGGCAAGCTCGCGCGGCTGGGCCGGCGCGCGACCGAGGAGGAGGTACGTGCCTGGTTTGCGCCCTACGGCGAATTCGCGGGCCTGGCGGGCACGCACCTCGCACACGCGGCGGCGAGCGGCGCGTTCAGAGCTCCGTAATCGCTCTCTCCTAGGATGTGAGGATGGACAAGACCGAAGACCAGTGGCGCGCCGAGCTCGCGCCTGCCCGCTACAACGTGCTGCGGGAGAAGGGCACCGAGCCCCCCTTCACCGGTGCCTACACCCATTCGAAGGAGACGGGCATGTACCGCTGCGGGGCCTGCGGTGCGGACCTGTTCAGCTCGGACGCCAAGTTCGACTCGGGCACCGGCTGGCCGAGCTTCACAGAGCCTGCGGTGGCCGAGAACGTGGCCCTCGAGGCCGACAACAGCCTCTTCATGCGGCGCACCGAGGTCAAGTGCGCCAACTGCGACTCGCACCTGGGTCACGTCTTCGACGACGGGCCCGGCGCGGGGGGGCAGCGCTACTGCATCAACTCGCTGGCGCTCGAGCTGGAGCCCGAGTCCGACTCGGAGTAGTCAGAGGCTCACGGAGCCGTCCTCGGCAAGCACCCAGCCCGGGTTGTGCGCCACCTCCCAGGGGTGGCCGTCGGGGTCGATGAACACCCCGGAGTAGCCGCCCCAGAAGGTCTCGCCCCCCGCACGCGCGATCGTGGCGCCCGCTGCGCGGGCCTGGGCGATGACCGCGTCCACCTCCACCGGCGAGCGAACATTGTGGGCCAGCGTGACTCCGCCCCATCCGCCGCCGTCTCGCACGCCACTGTCGGCCGCCAGGTCGGAGCGGCCCCACAGCGCGACGATCATCCCGCCGGCCTGAAAGAACACGACGTCGTCCTCCGGCGCGGCAACCGTCCTCCAACCGAGTGCCTCGTAGAAGGCACGCGACCGCGCGAGGTCACCGACGCCGAGGGTCAGGAGGCTGAGCCGCTGGTCCACTACAACCCGGAGCCCGGCAGGAGGTCGTTCGTGAAGGCCCCGGTCGCGTCGGGGATCTTTCGCACGATCTTGTTCTCGCGCGCCCACGCCGTGAACTCCTGCCACTCGCGGGGATCCTGGTAGCCGAACGGCTTGCCGGGCTTCGGCAGGAACAGCGGCAGGGTGACCTTCACGACCTCGCGCTGGAGGCGGGGGTCGAGGTCCCGGTTTGCCTTGAGCAAGCCCTCGATGCCCTTGCCGGGACTCTTCTGGAGGTCCTCGGTACCGCGCTTGAGCGCGCCGAGGAACGCTCGGATCTGCTCCCCGTCACGCTCGAGTGCGTCCTCGTTCGCCACGAGCACCAGCTCGTTGTAGGGCGGTACCCCGGCCTTGTTCACGCGGATGATGCGCGGAGCGCGGCGTTTCAGGCGGAGCTCGGTGCCCTCGTAGTTCCAGAATGCCCCGAGCACCGCATCCACCTTCTTGGTCAGCAGGGCCGGGCTGAGGTTGAAGCCGACATTGCGCTCCTTGACGGTCCTCGGGTCGACTCCCGCGTCGAGCAGGATCGTGCGCAGGTAAGCCGACTGGTAGTCGATGCCCGCCGTGCCGACCCTCTTTCCCTTCAGGTCCTTGGGTGACCGGATCCGGGCGCGCGGAAGGGAGATGATCGACGTGAGTGGCTCACGGACGAGCGCCCCGACGGCCACCACGCGAAGCCCCTCGTCGCGGGCGCGGAGCACCTCGGGCTCATAGGACACGGCCAGATCCACGCGACCGGCCGCCACCTGCTTGATCGGCGCTGCCGGATCGGCGGGCTGGCGGATCTTCACCTTCAGCCCTGCGTCCGCGAAGTGGCCTCCCGCCTCTGCCGCGTAGATGCCGGCGTGGTCGGCGTTCGGGAAGTAGTCGAGCAGGAGGCTCATCTCGCGGGCCTGCTTGGGCCCGAGCGCCTCCTCCTTCTCCCCGCAGCCGGCGATGAAGCCGGCCACGGTCAGGGCCAGGAGGCAGAGCAGAAGGGACGTCGGTCGGGTCATGCGGTCCTCTCGGTTCGGTTCCACGGGCAGGTCACTCGCTCCAGCAGGGTCGCCAGGCCAAAGAGAACGACGGCGATCAGCGTCAGGAGCACGACGCCCGCATAGACGCGCGGGGTCTGAAGCTGGTTGTTCCCGAGCAGGACGAGGCGCCCAAGGCCCTCGTCAGCGCCCGCCCACTCGCCGAAGACCGCGCCGATGACCGACACGGTGGCGGCCACCTTGAGGCCGCTGAAGAAGGACGGCAGCGCCGCCGGCAGCTCCACGCTGCGCAGTGTGCGCAGCCGCGACGCGCCGAGCGAGCGCATCAGCTTCAGGTGCTCGTCGTCGACCGAGCGCAGGCCGTCGAGCATGTTCACGGTGATCGGGAAGAAGCAGATGAGCGCGACGATGGCGAGCTTTGGGCCGATGCCGTAATCGAACGCCAGCACGAGGATCGGCGCGAGCACCACGATCGGAATCGCCTGCGAGGCCACGAGCAGCGGGTAGGCCGCGTCGCGCAGCGTGCGGCTCAGATGCATCGCGAGCGCGAAAACCACGCCGGCCACGATCGAGATCGCCAGGCCCAGCAGCACCTCGTACAGGGTGACCCGAGTGTTGTCGAATAGCAGGTCACCGTCGTCGCCGAAGGCCCGCCATACCTCGGACGGGGAGGCGAGCGTGAGATCGTCGACCGAGCCCAGCGAGGCCACCCACTGCCACGCGCCGACGATGCCCGCCAGCAGGAGCGCCACGAGCAGCCAGCGCCTCATGCCCCGAGCACCTCCATGGCACGCCGGCGCAGCCGTGCGAGCTCCGGGTCGGTCACCGCGGCGCGCCGGTCGCGCGGGCGGGGGAGGGCCACCTGCAGCTCCTCTAGCACCCGTCCCGGGCGGGGCGAGAGCACGGCCACGCGGTCGGAGAGGAACAGCGCCTCTTCCACGTCGTGGGTCACGAGCAGCACGGTCCGCGGCTCAGCTGCCAGCGTGTCTGCCAGCCACCCCTGCATCGTTGCCCGGGTGATGGAGTCCAGCGAGGCAAAGGGCTCGTCAAGCAGCAGCACGGGACGGCCGGGCAGCAGGGCGCGCATGAACGCCACGCGCTGGCGCATGCCGCCCGAGAGCTCGGCCGGCCGCGAGCGCTCGAACCCGCCGAGGCCAAAGCGCTCGAGCAGGGGCGCGGACCGCCGGCGTGCCTCCCTGCGCGGCATGCCCTGGCACTCCAAGGCAAGTGCGGCGTTGCCCAGCGCGTCACGCCAGGGCAGGAGGAGGTCGCGCTGGGGCATGTAGGAGCATCCGCGCCTGCGCGCCTGCGCGCTCGCCTCGCCCGCGACCTCGACGGTGCCGCCGTCGGGCTCCTGTAGCCCCGCGATCAGCTCCAGCAGCGTGGACTTGCCGCAGCCCGAGGGGCCGACGACTCCGAGCACCTCCCCCGCCCGCACATGCAGGTCGATACCCGCCAGCGCCTCGATGGCACCCCGGCGAGCGCGATAACGGCGCTCCACGCCCGTGACCGTGACGCTCGTCTCCCGATTGGAGAGCGGCCCCTTGGCGGGCGCCTCGACCTTCGTCTGCATCTGCTCCCTCCGCGGGCATTACCCCACAGGTTCGAAGGGTCAGCGCCGGACGATCTCGATCGAGGGCGCTATCTCAGCCCGCCTTTCCGCGAGCCCCCCTGCTGTTGTCGTGCCGGACAGTCTACCCGGCTATCGGAGGCTCCCCGGCCTAAGGTCGGTGAGGGCATTCACGAACTCCTCGAGGTGCCGGGTGGTCCAGCATTCGAAGACCCCGGTGCGGTGGGGCTCGTAGGCCGCCATCACCGAGTCGCCGTAGTTCCAGTAGAGCCGCGGCTCGGGGTTCATCCAGAAGGTGCGCCCGGCCCGGGCCGCCACGCTGGAGAACACCGCGGCGTGGGGCTCGCGCCCATTGGTCCGGGCGTCGCCCAGCACGATCACCGTGGAGCGGGGATCGAGGTCGTCCACCACCTGCTCCAGGAACTCCATCCAGACGCGTCCATAGTCGGTGTAGCCCGAGACGTCGGCCACACCGGCGTCGCCCGCGATCGCCCGCGAGACCGCCGCGAACGACCGCTCGCGCTCGAACACCTCGGTGACCTCGGAGATCCGCTCCACGAACACGAACGAGCGCAGCTTTCGAAACGAGTCGTGCAGGGCGTGTAGGACCGAGAGAAAGAAGACGCTCGCGCTGGTGACGCTCGTGGAGACGTCGCAGAGCACGAACAGCTCGGGCCGGCGCGGACGCCTGGGGCGAAAGCGCAGGTCCAGCGGCACGCCGCCGGTCTGAAGCGACTGGCGCATCGTCCGCCGGACGTCCACCACCGAGGAGCGGCTGCGCCCCCGGTGCTCGCGACCCTGGGTGGCGAGTCGCCTGCGTAGCTGCGCGACGACTCGGTGCACGGCCGCGAGGTCCTGTGCCGGGCCGGTGGGCAGGGCGCGATCGAGCTCTCGCAGCGGCCTGGCCGGCGGAAGCGACCCGGTGCGCTCGATCAGGGCGCGCTCGAGCTCGCGGCGAACGTGGGCCTCGAACTCGCGCAGGCGCTCGCGTGGCACGCTGTCGGGATCGGGGCGCTCACCTGCCCGCGCCTCACCCTTCAGGCCCAGCGTTCGGCGGATGCGCTGGACGTCCACCCCGATCGCCCCGGAGCCCTCGCCCTGGCGCCCGAACGCCGCGATGGCAAGGCGAGCGAGGTCACGCAGCTCCCCGTCGGAGCCCTCGCGCAGCGCGTCGCGGATGCGGCCCCTCAGCTCTTCGAGGTCGATCCGCCCCGGTCCCTCCTCCCGCAAGGCGCCCTCCCTGAGGCCGCGGGCGCCCGCCTCGCGCTCGGCCACACTGAAGAAGAAGCGGTCGAAGACCAGCTCGAGCACCCGGCGGTCCTCCTGGGATTTCGCGAGCGTCGCGGCGATCGCCTCCCGGAACTCGCTCTGGTCCGCCCAGCTGACCGCTCGCAGCGCCTCGAACGCGTCGAGGAGCTCTGAGGTACCGACCGCCATCCCCTCCCTGCGCAGCTCATCGCCGAGCTCCAGGAGCCTGGGCGCGATGCCGGGCGGCGCGCCGGCGGCCAGATCGCCGCCGGCCGGACCGCCGCCGGGCTCAGCCGGTCGGCCGGGTCCCGATGAGGCCATCGGTGAGCTTCACCCCCACGCGCTCGGCCACGAGGTCGAGGTCGGTGCGGTGCTTGACGATGATGCTCATGGTGCGCTTCAGCAGCTCACCGTCGACGTCCTCGGCGCCCAGCAGCAGGAGTGCCCGGGCCCAGTCGATCGACTCCGCGATTGACGGCGGCTTCTTCAGATCGAGGCTGCGAACCATGTGCACCACCTCGACGAGCTTGCGCGCCACGTGCTCCTGCAGGTCGGGCGCGTGCAGGCGCACGATCTCGAGCTCGCGCTCGACGTCCGGGTAGTCAAGCCACAGGTAGAGGCAGCGGCGCTTGAGCGCCTCGGTCAGCTCGCGCGAGTTGTTCGAGGTGAGCAGCACCAGCGGGTGCGAGCGGGCCCTGACCACGCCCAGCTCCGGGATCGAGACCTGGAAGTCGGAGAGCACCTCGAGCAGCATCGCCTCGAACTCCTGGTCGGCCTTGTCGATCTCGTCGATCAGCAGCACCACCGGCTGCTCCTCGGAGATGGCCGTCAGCAGCGGACGGGGGAGCAGGAACTCCTCGCCGAAGATGTCGTCCTTGACCTCTTGCCAGCCCGCGTCGGAGGCCTCGACCTGGATCCGCAGAAGCTGCTTGCGGTAGTTCCACTCGTACAGGGCCTTGGCCTCGTCGAGGCCCTCGTAGCACTGCAGCCGGATCAGCGAGCGGCCGGTGGCGCGCGACAGGGCCTTTGCCAGCTCCGTCTTGCCGACCCCGGCAGGGCCCTCCACGAGCACGGGCTTGCCCAGCCGCTGGGCGAGGAAGCAGACGAGCGCGGTCGAGTCGCCCGCCAGGTATCCCGCGCTGTGCAGGCCCGCTTGCGTCTCCTCGATCGATCCGAAGTCCGCGCTCACCGGGGAAAGGATACTTTCGGGACGTGCGCGCCTTGCTGGCCCAGATCGAGCTGCCCAGCCTCGGCCGGGAGGGGCCAGGCGGCCTCCGGCAGCTGCTCACGGCGTTCTACGTGCTCTTCGGGCTCGGGTTCTTCGTCGCCGTGCTCGGGCACATCGTGAAGTCGCGCGGCCTGCAGGCAGCCGGAATCGCGATGGTCATGCTGGGGACGGTCCTGTTCATGGTGGCCGTGGGCACGCGGGGGTAGCAGCTCACAGGGGAAGTCGCATCAGCAGGTCGCGCCCGCCGAAGGAGTCCGAGCGGGCGCCGAAGCCGAACCGCTCGTACAGGGCGAGGGCCGCGCTGTTCGCCTCGTTCACGTCGAGCTCGACCCGGGCGCAGCCTCGTTTCCGGGCCCGCCCGAGCGCCGCCTCGACGAGCGCCGCGCCCAGACCCGACCGACGCCTGTCCTCGCGGACGAAAAGGTCCTCCAGCCAGCAATCCTCGGCGGCGTGCCATACCCCGAAGCGAAAGCGCAGCTGGCAGACCCCGGCGGGCTCGCTGCCGGCGGAGCCGAGCAGGTACTCGGTGTCCGTCTGCTCGATCAGGCGGCCGACGCCGGCGACGAGGCTTTCCGCCGAGGGCCGGCTTAGCCCCAGCCAGTCCCGGAACTCGCCCAGCAGGCCCGCCACCACCTCGGCCTCACCGGCTTCAGCTCGCCAGACACGCACCATGATCTGACCCTACCTCGGCGTGGATCGATGCCTCGCCTCGACTATCCTCCCGCGCTCGCTGTGGCAGCAGTCACCGAGGAGGCAGCATTGCCCGAGGTAGCGGAGGTGAAGTCGGGTCTGGAGGGCGTGGTCGCGTTCGCGACCGAGATCGCCGAGCCCGACAGGGACGGTGGCGCGCTGCGCTACCGCGGGGTGGACATCGAGGACCTCGTCGGCCGGGTGGCCTTCGAGAAGGTCTGGGGCCTCCTTGTGGACGGGTCCTTCGAGCCGGGGCTGCCACCCGCCGGGCCCCACGCTCTCAGCGTTCGGACCGGGGACCCTCGCGTGGACCTCCAGGCCGCACTCGCGATGCTCGCCTCCGAGTGGGGCCTTCAGCCCGTGATCGACATCTCGGACGAGGAGGCGCGTGTCGAGATGGCGCGGGTCTCGGTGATGGCGCTGTCCTTCGTGGCCCAGTCGGCGCGCGGCGCGGGGCAGCTGCCGGTTCCCCAGAGCGAGATAGACAAGGCCCGCTCGATTCCCGAGCGATTTCTCATCCGCTGGCGCGGTGAAGCCGAACCGCGCCACGTGCAGGCGATCGACGCCTACTGGATCTCCGCCGCCGAGCACGGCATGAACGCGTCGACCTTCACGGCCCGCGTGGTCACCTCCACGGGCGCCGACGTGGCCGCCGCGCTGTCCGCGGCAGTCGGGGCGCTCTCCGGCCCGCTGCACGGCGGGGCACCCTCGCGCGTGCTGGCGATGCTCGACGACGTCGAGGCGCGCGGCGACGCCGAGGCGTGGGTGAAGGACTGGCTCGACAGCGGGGAGCGGCTGATGGGCTTCGGGCACCGCGTCTACCGCGCCGAGGATCCGCGCGCCCGGGTGCTCCGCCGCACCGCCCGCGAGCTCGGTGCGCCGCGCCTCGAGGTGGCCGAGGCACTCGAGCAGGCCGCTCTGGCGGAGCTGAAGGCGCGCAAGCCCGACCGCGTGCTCGCCACCAACGTGGAGTTCTGGTCGGCGGTGGTGCTCGACTTAGCCGACGTGCCGCCGGACCTTTTCACGCCGCTGTTCTCCTGTGCCCGGGTGGGCGGATGGGCGGCACACATCCTGGAGCAGAAGCGCGAGGGTCGGCTGATCCGGCCGAGCGCGAAGTACGTCGGGCCCGGGCCGCGACCGATCGAGGAAGTCGCCTAACCGCCCACCATGTCCTCGGAGTACATCTTCACCATGTACAAGGTCTCGCGGTCCCACCCGCCCGACCAGCACGTGCTCACCGACGTGTCGCTGAGCTTCATGCCCGGCGCGAAGATCGGCGTTCTCGGCTACAACGGCTCCGGCAAGTCGACGCTCCTGCGGATCATGGCGGGGGTCGACAAGGAGTACCGCGGCGAGGCCCAGCTGCATCCGAACGCCACCGTGGGGATGCTCGAGCAGGAGCCGGCGCTCGACGAGTCCAAGGACGTGCGCGGCAACGTCGAGGACGGCGTGCGCGAGCTGCGGGACCTGCTCGACCGCTTCAACGAGCTGGCCGCCAACTACACCGATGAGACCGCGGGCGAGTTCGCGCGGGTGCAGGGCGGGATCGACGCCGCCGACGCGTGGAACCTGGACACGATGCTCGAGACGGCGATGGATGCGCTGCGCCTGCCGCCCCCCGACGCCGACGTGGGCACGCTCTCCGGTGGCGAGCGGCGGCGGGTGGCGCTCTGCCGACTGCTGTTGCGGGCACCGGACCTGCTGCTGCTCGACGAGCCCACCAACCATCTCGACGCCGAGTCGGTGGCGTGGCTGGAGCGCCACCTCGAGGAGTACAAGGGCACGATCGTCGCGGTCACCCACGACCGCTACTTCCTCGACAACGTGGCCGGCTGGATCCTCGAGCTCGACCGCGGCCAGGGCATCCCCTTCAAGGGCAACTACTCCTCATGGCTCGAGCAGAAGGGGGAGCGCCTGGCCCAGGAGGACCGCAAGGAGACCGCCCGCCGGCGCACCATCGCCGCCGAGCTGGAGTGGGTGCGCGAGAACCCCAAGGGCCGGCGCAAGAAGAGCAAGGCGCGGCTTGCCCGCTACGAGGCCCTGCTCGCCGAGGATCGCAACGTGAAGCTCGACAGCGTCCAGATCCACATTCCGGCGGGCGCGCGCCTGGGCGACGTCGTGATCGAGGCCGACCACGTTCGCAAGGGCTTTGGCGACAAGCTCCTGATCGACGATCTGTCCTTCTCCCTGCCACCTGCAGGGATCGTCGGTGTGATCGGACCGAACGGCGCGGGCAAGACGACGCTGTTCCGGATGATCACCGGCTCCGAGGCACCCGACGCGGGGACGCTGAAACTCGGTGAGACGGTCGAGCTGGCCTACGTGGATCAGTCCCGCCACGCGCTCGACCCCTCCAAGAACGTCTGGGAGGAGATCTCCGGCGGCCAGGACTCGATCGAGGTCGGGGACCGCGAGATGAACTCGCGCGCCTACGTGGGCGGCTTCAACTTCAAGGGCTCGGCACAGCAGCGCAAGGTCGGGGCGCTCTCGGGTGGGGAGCGCAACCGGGTACACCTGGCCAAGGTGCTGCGCGCGGGTGGGAACCTGCTGCTGCTCGACGAGCCGACCAACGACCTCGACGTGGACACGCTGCGTGCGCTCGAGGAGGCACTGCTGGCCTTCGCGGGCTGCGCTGTGGTCATCTCGCACGACCGCTGGTTCCTCGACCGCGTCGCCACCCACGTGCTGGCCTTCGAGGGAAACTCCGAGGTGCGCTTCTTCGAGGGCAACTTCGAGGCCTACGAGGAGCACCGCCACGAGCGTCTCGGCGCCGAGGCCGACCGGCCCCACCGCATCACCTACAAGAAGCTGCTGCGCGCTTGAAAAGCGACGGCCACCCCGGGGAGGAGGTGGCCATCACGCTGCGGGGAGGGGAATGAGAGCCGCGCATCTCAGCGCGCCGGGGCCCTACAGGAAGGCCACTCTACGGTCCTATCGGTGCTTCCCGGGAAGACCTTGAGCCGCTGCTGCATACTGCGCGCGTGATCGAGCCCACCGAGCCGATGGCGGCCTCCCGCAGGCGCCTCATCCTCGTCGCCTGCATCCTCGGCTCGACCGTCGTCACGGTCGACTCGACCGTCGTCAACGTGGCCCTGCCCGCGATCCGCGACGATCTCGGCGGCGGCTTCGCGGGGCAGCAGTGGACCACGAACGCCTACCTGGTGACGCTCGCCTCGCTGATCCTCGTGGCCGGGTCGCTCGGCGACATCTTCGGGGCCCGGCGGGTCTTCTCCGCGGGCATGGCCGCCTTCGGCGCCACGTCGGCGCTGTGCGCCCTCGCGCCCACCATCGAGACGCTGGTGCTGGCGCGCGCGCTCCAGGGGGTCGCCGGCGCGCTTCTCACCCCCGCCGCGCTCGCGATCATCGTGACCACTTTTCCCGAGCACGAGCGTGGCAGGGCCGTGGGCAAGTGGACGGCCTGGGGCGCGATCGGCTTCGTCCTCGGCCCGCTGATCGGCGGCCAGCTCGTGGACACCGTCTCCTGGCGGTGGATCTTCGCCATCAACGTGCCGCTCGTGATCGGCACGCTGCTGCTGATCGCACGGGTGATACCCGCGGGCGCCGGGGGCCGGACGGAAGGCGCTCGCGTCGATGGGCTGGGGGGCGGGCTCTGCGGCCTGGGGCTGGCGGCCGGGACCTTTGGCCTGATCCGCCAGCCGGCCGCGGGGCTCGCCGATCCGACGGTCTTCCTGCCGCTCGCGGCCGGCGTGGCCCTGTTCGCCGCCTTCCTGGTCTACGAGACCCGGACCGCGCATCCGATGCTGCCGCTCGGGCTCTTTCGCCGGCACAACTTCGCGGTGGGCAACCTGGAGACCTTCCTGATGTACGCGGGCCTCTCGCTGCTGTCCTTCTTCCTCGTGCTGTTCCTGCAGCGATCGGCGGGCTACAGCGCGGTGGCGGCCGGCACGGCCGTGACGCCCGTGACGATCGTGCTGTTCCTGCTCTCGACGCGCTTTGGCGCCCTCGCCGACCGGTACGGGCCGCGGCTCTTCATGGGCCTCGGGGGCCGCTCGTGGCCGCATCGGGGATGGCGCTGCTGACCCGGCTCGGCAGCGACGCCCGCTACCTCACCGACCTGCTGCCCCCGCTGCTCGTCTTCGCCGTGGGCCTGTCGATGACCGTCGCGCCGCTCACCGCGACCGTGCTCTCGGGGGCTGATGAGCAGAATGCGGGGATCGCCAGCGGCGTGAACAACGCCATCGCGAGGTTGGCCGGGCTGCTTGGGATCGCTGCGGTCGGCGCGATCGTCGCGGCGCGCTACGGCGACTCGGCGGACTCCTCGGAGGGCGCATTTCACCTCGCGATGGCGATCTCCGCCGCGCTGGTCGCGGGTGGCGGCCTGCTCGGGCTGTTGATCCGCAACCCCCGCCGCCGGGTGGACGCATCCGACTGCTCGGGAGGTCAGCTCACCGGCGTCCCGCGCGACGCGGCGGAGCATTTCCACCCTCCCCGCCGGGCCCCGGTGGAGGTCCGCTAGCGCCCCCGGGGGCGCTCTGGCGCTCGGTGGGCGCATCCGCGGGGAGCGGGGGGAGGTCGTCGGCGGGGCGCTTGGCGCGCTCGCGAGCGCCGGCACCGGCGAGGATCGCCGCGCACGCAAGGGCGAGCACGCTCTGGCCGAGTGGCCGATCGAACAGGCGCACGACGATCAGCAGCGCGGACCAGATGCCCGCGGCGAAGATCACGGTGCCGTCCCCGAAGGGGAGGTGGAACCGCTTGCGATCGGCGCGCTGCCTTACGAGCGCCAGCACCCCGAGGGCGGTGAGCACGATCGCCGCCTCCACGAAGGAGAAGGGGCCGAAGGTGCTCACAATCAGCAGCAGCGCGCCCACGGCCGCCACGCGCTGCTCGAAGTTCAGCCGCCGCCAGGTCTCCAGTAGGCTGCCGGCGGTGTCAGCCGCCATGCGGCTCGCCGCAGCCATCGTCTAGCCACCCACAGGCGCGGAGGCGGCTGGGCCGGGCCCGCTCACGCTGCCGCGGCGGGCTCTCCGGCGGTCGCGCGGATGCGGCCCTCGAGCAGCTTGGCGTCGCGCTTGGAAACGCTCCGTAGCTGACCCTGGAAGGCAAGATGCCAGTGCTCGGCCGGCCACTTGGCCACGTGTTCGAGCTCACCGGCGAGCTCGACGGCCGGCACGAAGCTCTCCTCATCGAGTACCA
>JBPCJI010000091.1:0-3508 GCA_051005475.1 Thermoleophilaceae bacterium | reverse complement strand
GGGGGTGCCAGGCCGAGTACTCGAACAGCGGCTTCGATCTGGACATCACCGCCCCCGGCGGCGGAGTCGACGCCGCGAACATCGACACCGCCTACGACCAGAGCGTCTGCCGCCCCGGCCAGCCCGGTCCCTACATCTACCAGCAGACCTTCACCTCCGGCGTGCGCACCTTCGGTCTGCCCGGCGGCTACGAGGGCACCTCGATGGCCGCCCCGCACGTGTCGGGAGTGGCCGCGCTCGTGATCGCCTCGCGGCGGCTGGGTCCCCGGCCCTCCCCGCGCGCGGTGGAGGAGCACCTGGAGCGCACCGCGCGCGACATCGGCACGCCGGGCTTTGACCCGCGCTACGGCTACGGCCTGCTGGACGCAGCCGCCGCGCTCCGATAGCGCTCTCGCCGGGGCGACTGAGGCTCAGCTGGTCCGGATGATCATCACGCTGCAGGGGGCGTGATGGGAGACCTTGTTGGGCACCGAGCCGAGTAGAAAGCGCTTCGCCCCCGTCGTCCCCTTGTTACCGATGACGATCGGGTCGGCGTTCTTCTCCTCGGCCACGTCGAGGATGGCGTCGGCCGGGTCACCCTCGCGGGCAAGCGTCTCCACCTCGAGGCCCTCGCCCTGGAGTGTCGCGGCGCTGCCCTTCAGGGTGCCCTCCACGTCCTCGCGCGGGTTGACCATCCACTGAAAGTCCTCGGGCACCTGCCCAGGCTCGTCGCGCAGGCGGCCCTCCGGCACGGACTCATAGGCGCTCACTATGTAGACCTTCGCGCGAAGGCCCTTCGCGAGCTCGGCCGCCTGCCGCACCGCCTCCTGCGCGGTGGCGGAGCCGTCCGTTCCAACCACGATCGAGCTGAACATTCTTCTCCTTGCCGCCGGTCGACCTCGGGTCATCTTATTCCGACCCGCCCTGGCATGCGCGTGGTGGGGGCACTAGGATGGCCACTCAATGACCGTCCTGACGAAGTGCCTGGCCGTGGACGATCATCCGGCCGTACGGCACGGGCTCGCCCTCCTGCTGGCGGGGGCCGACGACATCGACCTGGTGAACACGGTCGACTCCGGCGAGGCCGTGCTCGAGGCCATCCAGGAGCACCGGCCCACGGTGGTGATCGTGGACGTCCGGCTGCCCGGCATCGACGGGATCTCCGCGGTGAAGCGGATCGCCGAGCAGGCACCGGACGTGAAGACCGTCGTGTTCTCCGCCTACGGGGACAAGCGCCTGCTCTCCGACGCCATCGCAGCCGGCGCGCGTGGCTACGTGCTGAAGGGCTCGCCGCCCGAGGACCTGATCCGGGCGATCCGCACGGTGGACGGGGGCAAGGCCTTCGTGGACCCCTCGCTCTCCCCCGCGCTGCTGATGACCCAAGGGGTGGCCGACACGCCGCTGTCCGAACGCGAGCGGGAGATCCTCCAGCTCCTGGCCGAAGGCCTCCACACCGAGGAGGTGGCGAGGCGCATCGGCCTCTCCGCAGAGACCGTGAAGTCAGACACCAAGCGCGCGATCACGAAGCTCGAGGCCGACGGCCGCGTTCACGCGGTGGCGATCGCGCTACGCCAAGCGCTGATCGAGTAGCGAAGGCCGCGCCGGAAGCCGCCGGCCTGAGCGGCCGTCCGCCCCGCGGCCTGAGCGGCCGTCCGACCCGGCGGTAGGGTGTCGCCATGGGCGGGATAGCGAGCGAGATCTGGATCAACCAGTCGGACAGCTACTCGAATTTCGCGCTGGTGCTGCTCGTCGGGTGGACGTTCCTGGTCGGTGCCGGCGCCGGCCTCGAGCTGGGGCGACGCCGGGGCCTGGAGGTGCCGGGGAGGCCCGGGGCGCTCGTGTTCGCGGCGGTCCTCTATGGGGCCCTTCCCGCCGCCGCGCTGGCGATCGCGATCGGTGCCGCGCAGTCGCTCGTGCGGGCGGTGCTGTGAGGGAGATGAGGATCTGGTTCGACATCACGGCGCCGGCCCACGTGCTCGTCTTCCGGCCGATGATCGACCGCCTGCGAGCGTCGGGGCACGAGGTCACCGTGACCTCGCGCGACTACACCCAGACCCAGCAGCTGCTCGCCCTCCATTCCGTCGAGCACACGCCCTTCGGGCGCCACGGCGGGATTCGCCGCTCCGGCAAGCTCGCCGTGCTCGCCTCCCGCACGGCGCAGCTGATCCGCTTCGGGCGGGGGCGGGGGTTCGACCTGGCGGTCGCGCACGGCTCCAACGACCTGGCGCTGGCGGCCGCCGCCCTGCGCCTGCCCGAGGTGAACATGTTCGACTACGAGTTCGCCACCCAGCAGCACAACATCGGCTGCCGCCTGGCCTCGCGGGTGATGACGCCCGACGCGATCCCACCCGAGCGGCTCGCCCGCTACGGCGCGCGCGGCTCCAAGGTGGTCCAGTTCCCCGGGCTCAAGGAGGAGTACTACCTCGCCGACTTCCAGCCCGACGGGGCGGTCCTGGACGAGCTGGGGCTCGACCGGGAGCAGGTGATCGTGGTGGTGCGCCCGCCGCCCGACATCTCCCTCTACCACCGCAAGGCCAACACGCTGCTGCCACGCGTGCTCGACCATCTCGGCCGCCAGGAGGGGCTGGCGGTGGCAGTGCTGCCCCGCACCGAGGAGCAGCGCAACGACATCGGCGCGCTGGCCCTTCGCAACGTCGTGGTCGCCCCGCACGCCGTCGACGCGCAGAGCCTGATCGCGCTGAGCGACCTGGTCGTCTCAGCCGGCGGGACGATGAACCGCGAGGCCGTCGCGCTCGGTGTCCCCGTCTACACCACCTACGGCGGGCGGCTGGGCGGGGTCGACGAGCAGCTGATCCGCCAGGGCCGGCTGCGGCCGCTCACCGACCCCCGCGCGATTGAGCTGCAGAAACGGCCGGCGTCATCCGAGCAGCTTCGCCGTGATCCCCAGTTGCTGGTGGATCGCATCCTCGAGGCCGGCGCTCTCGGCCGGCGGGCGGCGTGACGATGTCAGAGCTCCTGACCCAGGAGGCGGTGGCCGCCGAGCAGTCGCTCGTCGAGCGCTACACCGGGATGGCAAACGAGGGCCTCGAGCGGCGGCCGGTCAACCCCGTGCTCAGGCTGCTGGACGTGGTGCTCGCCTCGACCGCCCTACTCGTGCTCGCTCCGCTGCTGATCGGCGCGGCGGCGGGCATCCGGCTCACCTCGATGGGACCGGTGCTCTACCGCGGGCTGCGCGTGGGCAAGGGCGGGCACCTCTTCACGATGATCAAGTTCCGCACGCTGAAGGAGGATGCCGAGACCCGGCTTGGCCCCTACCTCGGACTCGAGCTGAGCCGTCTCACCGCCGGCGAGGTCACCGCCGTGGGCCGCTGGCTTCGCAGGACCCACCTCGACGAGGCGCCCCAGCTGTGGAACGTGCTGAGGGGCGAGATGAGCCTCGTGGGCCCGCGGCCGGTGCGCCCGCTCTTCTTCGAGGGACTGTGCCAGGACGTGCCGCAGTACTGGCAGCGCCTCGTCGTGCCCCCCGGCGTGACGGGCCTCGCCCAGATCCGGCTGACGCGCGAGGAGA
>JBPCJI010000090.1:0-6527 GCA_051005475.1 Thermoleophilaceae bacterium | reverse complement strand
GAGGGCATGGTCGAGAACTTCGGCACCGACGCCCCCGACGGGGTCCGGCTGGTGGTGGCCTCGCGGATCGACAACGACAGTCCCGGCTGCCAGTGTTGCGGGGTCTCCCCCGACCAGATCCTGCGCGAGCTCGAGCACGAGTACCGCATCGTGATCTGCGACCTCGAGGCGGGGATCGGCACTCTCACCCGGATGGCCCCGGGGAACGCCGACGTGATCGTGGTCGTCGCAAATCCGACCGCCAAGGCGCTCGAGGTCGCGCGTCGCGCGGTGGAGCTCGCGGACGACCTCGCGGAGGTGGTCGTGCTCGCCAACCGTGTGCGCGACGAGGAGGACATGAAGGCGATCAAGGCGGTGCTCGGCGAGGAGCGGGAGCTGATCGTGATTCCCGAGGACCCGGTCATCGCCGCTGCCGACCGTGACGGCACGGCGCCGATCGACCTCGACCCGGACTCTCCTGGCGTCGCCGCGATCATCAAGCTGGCCGACCGCCTGGCGGGCGCGCCGGTGCCCGCCTGAGGCCTCCGGCCCGAGCAGCCCTCCCGCGGCGCCAGATGATGGAGCAGGCCGGCGCCATGCGCTAACTTTGTAGATATGTGTCTCGCCATTCCAGGTCAGATCGTCGAGATGGTCGACGAAGAGCTCCACATCGCCAAGGCGGAGGTCTCCGGCGTACGGCGCCACGTGAACGTCGGCCTCCTCGCGGACGGCCCTGATGCCGTCGGCGTCGGCGACTGGGTGCTGATCCACGTCGGCTTCGCGATGTCGAAGGTGGACGAGGAAGAGGCGCGAGCCACGCGCGAGTTCCTCGTGACCTTGGGCGAGCCCTTCGAGTCCGAGCTCGAGGAGTACGAGAAGAGCACGATCGAGTGACGCCCTCCGCGGGCGTCCTCGCGTACCCGTGACCCGCCGCCGAAGAGCTTCGCGGCCCCTACCCCGTCACTCGAGCTTCGCGGCGAGCCGCGCCGCGGGCACGGCCCCCTCGCGCAGGATCTCGAACCGACCGTCCTCCTCGTAGGAGGCCAGGTCCACGACCGTCGACGCGGTGCCGCGCAGCTCGCCGCCGTCCAGCTCCAGGTCAACTCCCGCCCGCACGGCCTCGTCCACATCCTCGAGCCTGCTCGCCTCGACGGCGCCCGAGCGGTTGGCGCTCGACTGCAGCACCGGCCGGCCGACGGCGCCGAGCGGCTCGAGGGCGCCGGTGAGGCGCGGCACCCGCAGCCCGAGGCACTCGGGGCGCGGGCCGCACGCGAGCGGGTAGCGACGCTCCGGATTGGGGAGCACGAGCGTGATGGGCCCCGGCAAGAGCCCCTCCAGGGCGGCGAGGGTGCGCGGGCCGAGCTCTGAGAGCGCTTCCAGTGCGGGCTCCAGCCCGAAGAACATGACCGCCGAGGGCCGCTCGGGTGGGCGCCCCTTGAGCGCGCAGAGGCGATGTACCGCCGCGGCGGACCCCGGGTCGGCGGCGAGCCCGTAGACCGTGTCCGAGGGAAAGAGCACCACCCCGCCGGCCGCGAGGGCGCGGCCGAAGCCGGCGACGTCATCCGCCGTCATGGCGTCCTCCCGAAGGGACGGGCCTCCTGCCGACGGTGACCCGCTCCTGGCCCGCCATGTCGCGGCGGGTCTCGGCCTCCTCCAACAGCGCGCGCACTGCGGCGGCCTGATGGGGGGCGTGCTCGAACGCCAGACGCGTGCCCGGCGGTGAGCCGGCGACCAGCTCCCGGATCGCGTCGAGGCCATCGGGGCCACCGAGCAGCGCCTCGTGCGGCTCGTGGCAGCGGATCTCTGGCGCGAGCGAGGCCAGCTCCTCGTCGGCCACGTAGGGCAGGTTGGCCACGACCAGGTCGAAGACGCCGGCGGGCATCCCGCGCAGCACCGCGGGCTCGAGGTCCAGCCCGAGCCGCCGGGCGTTGGCGCGCGCCACGGCTACCGCCTCGGACGAGGCGTCGGAGGCGCTCACGGCAAGGTCGGGCCGCTCGTCGAGCAGCGCGAGCGCCACGGCCCCGCTGCCGGTGCCCACGTCGTGTACGCGCGCGCCGCCCGCCAGCTCGAGTGCCACCTCCACCAGCAGCTCGGTCTCCGGGCGCGGGATCAGCACGCGCCGATCCACCGCGAGCTCGATGTACCGGAAGCCCTTTCGACCGAGGATGTAGGCCACCGGCTCCCGCGCAATCCGGCGGCGGATTCGCTCCCCGATCAGCCGCGCCGCGCGGGCGGGCACCCCGAGCCCGGGGTCGGAGATGAGCACCGACCGATCCAGTCCGAGCGCGTCGGCCAGCAGCAGCTCGGTGTCGAGGCGCGGGCTTTCGCAGCCCGCGGCCTCGAGGGTGGCGCTCGCCGCGGACAGCGCATCGCGCGCGCTCGACACGCTTGCCGACTCCTCGAGCCCGCCTCCGCTCACTCTTTGCCGGGCGAGGCGGCCTCGAGCTTGCGCCGCTTCTCATCGGACTCCAGCGCGGCCGTGAAGTCGTCCAGCTCGCCGGCCAGGATCCGCTGGACCTCGTTCTTCTGAAGCTTCACGCGGTGGTCGGTCACGCGGTCCTGCGGGAAGTTGTAGGTGCGGATCTTCTCCGAGCGCTCGCCGCTTCCGACCTGCGATCGGCGCTCCTCGGCCATCTCTTCCTGCTGGGTGGCCAGCTCGCGCTCCAACAGGCGGGCACGCAGCACCCGCATCGCCTTCTCGCGATTCTGAAGCTGTGACTTCTCGTCCTGCATCGAGACCACGAGGCCCGTCGGCTTGTGGGTTATCCGGACCGCGGAGTCGGTGGTGTTGACCGACTGCCCACCGGGTCCCGAGGATCGGTAGACGTCGACTTGAAGGTCGCTTTGGTCGACCTGCACCTCCACGTCCTCGGCCTCCGGCAGGACGGCCACCGTGGCGGTGGAGGTGTGGATCCGGCCCTGGGACTCGGTC
This sequence comes from Thermoleophilaceae bacterium, assembly GCA_051005475.1. GTDB lineage: Bacteria > Actinomycetota > Thermoleophilia > Solirubrobacterales > Thermoleophilaceae > JAAYBF01. The sequence continues at coordinate 3,616 of JBPCJI010000090.1, read as the reverse complement.
TCGGGCACGCGCTGCACACGGTGGGTCCCGCCCTCGTGCTTGTAGATGCTGTAGGCGCCGCGGCCCTTGACCGCGAAGGTGTAGTCGCCGTCTGCCACCGACAGCGGCTCGGTCGAGAGCCCGCGACGCTCGGCGTAACGGAGCAGCATCCGGTAGAGTTCGCCGGCGAAGAGGCCCGCCTCCTCGCCGCCGGTGCCGGCACGGACCTCGACGATCACGTTCTCCTCGTCGTGAGGATCAGGCTCCACCATCGCCAGCCGAATCTCCTCGTAGAGCTCCTCCAGTCGGGCCGTGGACGCCTCGAGCAGCTCGCGGATCTCCTGGTCGTCACCGTCCTCGCTCAACATCTCGCGGGCGCCCGCGGCGTCCGAGGAGGCGGCCCGCCACTGCCGCGCCAGCTCGTGCGCGGGCTCGAGTGCGCTGTAGGCCCTCCCCACCGCGGCATAGCGCTCCCGGTCCCCGATCACGGCGGGGTCAGACATCTGCTCCGAGAGCTCGCGGAAGCGGCTCTCGATCTGCTGTACGAGCCTCTCGATCACTGGTCACAGGGTACGCGGCCACTCGCGCGCACTCAGCGGGGTCGCGATGCTCGAGAAGTAGCCGCCCTCTACTCCGGCCGCGCGACCGTCAGCCCGTGGCGCTCGGCGGCCTCGGCCAGACGCCGGTCGTAGGTGATGAATGTCCCGAGGTCCTCGGCGAGGCTTAGAGCCGTCGCGAGATGAACGGCATCCAGAGTGCGGAGCTCCGCGGGCTCGATCCTCGCGGTCGCCGCGAGCACGTCATCGTCAACGGGGATCAGGGCCAGGGCGTCAAGCCCCGACCAGGCCTCGTCCGCATATTCGGCGCCGTAGCGCGCGCAGGCCCGCACCGCCTCGGCCGCGAGCAGCGCGCTCGCGACGTACCCGTCCCAGCGCGCGAGCTCCGCGCGCAGAGCGTCCCGCTCGGGCTCGCGCAGGGGAAGCTTCACGTACGCGGAGCTGTCGACGTAGGCGAGGCGTCCCGCTACAGCCGGTCCTCCCGAAGCTCCTCGAGTACCTGCTCACTCGGCGGCCCCGCAGCCGGCCGGCTGCGGGGAGCGTCGACCGCGAGCAGATCGGAGCGCGGCATCGAGGCCCCTCGCTCCGCAGCGAGCCGGGCAAGTGGCGAGTCGGTGGGGCCCGAGGGCAGCAGCCGGGCGACCTCGCGCCCCCGTTCAGTCACTACGAAGCTCTGCCCTTCCTTCACCTGCTGGAGGTAGCGCGAGAGGTTCTGACGTAGCTCGCGTACACCCACGGTGGCCATGTGCGTCACTGTAGCACACGCTAGCTGCCCCTGCCCCGTCGCTTCTCGGGGTGATTCGTCGAGGTTGAGGGGGATGGGCGAATCGTGGCCGGTCGCGGGCCTGCCGCGTGCGATGCGGAGAATCGACCCCACTGTCCTGGATTTCCCTTGCTATGTGAGGTCAAAGCAGGACAGTGGCCTGAATCCGTCCCGCATCGGGAGCTGCCCACCTACCCGGCGCCTGTTCACCCCGCGGGCTGCGGTGGTCGGATTCAAGGATTTCGCGCGAGGCACGAACCCCCCAGAAGGGACACCCGGGCTGCCCCTACGCCACGACCTCCATGCCGATCTTGTCCTCCTCGGTCGCGTCGGCCGGATTCTCGACCGCCAGCACCGCCTCGAGCGCCGCGATCGCCACGGCGAGCTGGGACAGATCCGGCTCGCGCGTGGTGAGCCGCTGCAGCTGCAGTCCCGGCCACATCAGGACGCGCGCCCAGGTCTTGGTGCGGTTGCGCCCGAACAGCTTGATCACCTCAAAGGCCAGGCCGGCCACGAGCGGGATCCCGACCACGCGCGAGAGCAACAGCCACTGGAGGTCGAGCTTGCCCAGCGGGGCGAAGACGAATATCGCCACGATCATCACGATCAGGAGGAAGCTCGTGCCACAGCGCGGGTGCAGCCGTGAGAAGCGCTGCGCGTTCTCCGGGGTCAGATCGAGCCCCGCCTCGTAGCAGGAGATCGTCTTGTGCTCGGCCCCGTGGTACTCGAAGACCCGCTGGAGGTCGCGCATCCGCGAGATCAGCCAGATGTAGGCCAGGAAGATCGTTATCCGGATCAGCTTCTCGATCACCAGGAACACGAACGAGTTCGGAATGTCGTCCTTGAAGATGTTGGTCAGGCCGGCCGGCAGCAGGAAGAAGAGGCCGATCGCGAAGAGCATCGCGAAGACCACGGTGCCCGCCCAGGTGCCGCCGCCGATCTCCTGCTTCTCTCCCTTCTCGTCCGCCGGCAGCTGCGCGTTGGCGGAGATTCCCAGTGCCTTGAAGCCGATCTTCAGCGACTCGCCGAGTGCGACCACGCCGCGTATCACCGGCAGCCGGAGCACCCGGTGGCGCTTGACTACGGACACGAGCGGCTCGGAGGTGATCTCGATCTCGCCGTGCGATCCCTTCGTGGGGTCGATCTCGCCCCCGGCCAGCTCCGCGGCGGTCGGGGTACGGACGGCCACCGCCCATGTCGAGACGCCGCGCATCATCACGCCCTCGAGCACGGCCTGGCCGCCCACCGGAAGGTCGCGAGGGGCCTCGAGATCCGGGACGCGCGCCAGGTCGGAGCCGTTGGTGGACGGCTTGGTCTGAGCGCTCATCTCATTCATCGTATCGACGGCCACGCGTGGCGCCGTCAGTTCTCAGACTGTCTAGGGCACAGCGGGGCAGGGGGACGTCAGGGCGTTGTCGCTGTCGTGCGCCTCGCGCACGGCATCATCGGGGTCTGCCCGAGCGGTCACCGTGCCCTGGCAGGCAGGCCCGGCGAAGGACAGCGTGCGCACCTTGCCCGCCCCCAGGCCGGCGACCGTCTGGGTGTCGACGGCGGCCCCGTCCACCGCCAGGCTGACGCCGAAGCGCCCGGCCGCGACCGGCCCGCGGTTGACCACGCGTACCTCGTACCCGACCGCGCCCGGTATGCCCACGAGGGGCTTGCCGCCGGCGATCTGCGCGATGCTCAGGTTGGGCAGGCGGCCGGGCTGCCTGCACGGCAAGGACCGCCGCCGGGCGCGGCGGATCGCACTGCCGTCCGCGCCGTACCAGCGGAAGCTCACCACGGTCCTGTAAGACGCTCCCTGGGCGAGCGCCAGGACTCTCTGCCGGTAGGCAAAGCGCCTCACGCCGGGACGCGACTTGCGCCAGACGCCGAGGCCCTCGGCCTTCACGGTGCGAAAGCCGCCATCGCCCACGCGCTCCTGGAGCATGAAGCGCATCCCCATCTGCCGGGCGCCGGATACCTGCTGCATCGCCCCGCGAAAGACGGCGCGCCGGTCCACGGGCTCGCGGCCGCGCAGGCACTCGGCCAGCCGGACGGATGCGACCGGCGCGTTCGCCTCGCCGGCGGGGCTGCCCGGCTCGGCCGACGCGGACGCGACCGCAAGAGCCGCGGAGCCGATGGCGGCGGCCGCTATTAGCCTCGAGAAAACCATGCCCGCAGGGAACATCTCCCCGACCCACAAGTTGCGCCCGGAGCCCGGGCGACCCTGTGAGCGCCTTTGCGCCCGGCGCCGGGCGAACCAGCGAGCGTCGGCAGGGACCGCGGCGCGATGCGCGGCCGCGGGAGCGCTCGAACCGGCCGAACGCGTCCACCA
>JBPCJI010000089.1:0-4816 GCA_051005475.1 Thermoleophilaceae bacterium | reverse complement strand
CTGAGCTCGCACGCCGAGCGGGCGCCGCGGTGGAGAACTCGCGCCTCTACACCGAGCGCTCACACATCGCGCGCACGCTCCAGCGCGGCCTGCTGCCGCCGGAGATGCCGGAGATGCCGGGCTGGTGCTCGGCCACGCTGTACCGCCCGGCCGGCCGGGAGAACTGGGTGGGCGGCGACTTCTATGACACCTTCCCGGTGGAGGGCGGCTGGATGCTCGTGATCGGTGACGTGGTCGGCCACGGGCCCGAGGCGGCCGCGCTCACGGCAGAGGCCCGCTACACCATGCGCACGGCCGCGATGCTGTCGGGTGGCTCCGCGCTCGTGGCGCTCGGCGAGCTGAACCGCGGGCTCTACGCGCGCGATCCGGAAATGGCGCTCTGCACGGCGGTGTGCGTCACGGTGCGTGAGGTGGACGGCAGGGGACACGCCGAGATCGTCTGCGCGGGGCATCCGCTGCCGCTGCTGCTGCGCGATGGGCGGGTGGAGACGATCGGGCGCTCCGGGCCGATGCTCGGCGCGTGGGAGGAGAAGAGCTGGATGCCCGTCGAGGTTTCGCTCGCGGAGGGGGATGTGCTGGTGCTGTACACCGACGGGGTGGTCGACGCCGAGGGCGGGGGGCAGCGCTTCGGCGAGCCGGGGCTGCGGAGGGCGATCGCCGGCGCAGGCGATGCCGAGGATGCAGTCGCGCGCATTGGCCGCGCGCTGGATGCCTTCGTGGCCGGCGAGCAGGCCGACGACACCGCGGTGCTGGCCGTGAGCCGGGTGGCGGTGGCGGCGGAGGCGGTCGGGTCCGTGGACGTGGCCGCCGACTAGCTTTGGCGGCGGGAACGTGTTAGGTAGGGGGGCGAGAGTAGGTGCGCTTGGACTTGGGTAGGAAAGCGGGACCGTCCTGGGGGCGGGCCTTTCAACGTCGCGAATGTCCGGAGCAGGTATGGGGAGGTGGGCGTGAGGCAGCTTTTCAAGGTCACGGGGTCGATCATCGTGTGCTGGGTCGTGCTCGGAGCCGGTCCGGCGACCGCCGGCGAGTATCCGGTCAGGGTCTGCGGTGCCGCTCTGCAGGAGGGCCTCCGCAGCGATGCGCTGACGCTGCGCCGCTCGAACCTCGACATGATGGTGCAGCGCGACTGCCAGCCCTACGGCCGGGGCGACGGAGGCGTGATCACGCGCAACCGGATGTATCGCGGCAAGGCTCGCTACAGGAGCATCGCCTACGCCCTCTTCGACGCCCCGCCGGGCACGGTCATCAAACGGCTCGTGTGGTCGGGCCGCTATCAGCGCGTCGATTGCGACTGGAGCGTGCAGCTCGTGGCGCTGGGCCCGGGCTTCCGGCGGGTGCTGAAGGGAGTCCGGGCCGGAGAGCGCTGCCCGCGTGCGGTGGGCACGGCGGAGGTCGCGCGCTACCGCGCTCCAGAGCCGCTGCCGGTGGACGGGGCAACGAGGATCGTGCAGCAGGTCGTCTGCGGAGACCCCCGCGGCTGCTCGACCTCGAGGACGAAGATCGGCGCCCGTGCGGACTTCCGGACGTTCTACGCGCAGATCCACCTGGCGGATGTGCAGGGCCCCCAGGTATCGGTCGCCCCGTCCGGGCTGTTCGGGGGGGCGTGGGTGCGGGGGCTGCAGCCGGTGCAGTTGACCTCGACGGACAATGTGGGGATAGCGTGGGATCGGATTGTTGGCGGTGCGGGCGAGCTCGCGATCACCAAACGGCCCTGCATCTACGCCCAACCGGTCCCGTGCCCAAACGGTTCGGCGCAGCTTCAGGTGCAAACATCACGAGTCGGCGACGGCACACAGACCTTTACGGTTGAAGTCGCCGACGGGGCGAGCAACGTCACGCGTGTGCAGTTGCCCGCGAAGATCGACAATACCCCCCCGGGACGCGTGCGCCCGGCGGTGGAGGGCGGCGAGGGCTGGCGACGCCAGCCGGGGTTCGCGATCGGCTGGCCAGACGAACCCGAGATCGACCGGGCTCCGATCGCGGGCGCCGTCTACCAGGTCCGGCGGGCGGGCACACAGCCCTGGGGGGCAAGGCAGACGCGCGACGAGAGCGGGCTCACGAGGCTGGCCGGACTGGACGTGCCTCCCGGAGACTGGGAGCTCATCATGTGGCGGACCGATGCCGCGGGAAACGAGAGCGAGAAGCTCGCCTCGGACCCCGTCCACCTGCGCTATGACCCGGAGCCACCGGAGCTCTCCTTCGAGCGCCAGGACGCAGCCGACCCCGCGCGGGTTGCCGTGGCCGTGACCGATCGCGTCTCCGGCCTCGCGAGCGGTGAGATCGAGCTGAGGCATGAGGGGGAGACGGCATGGCGAGCGGCCCCCACGCAACTCGAGGGCTCGCGCCTGGTGGCCCGGCTGGACGATGCGACACTGCCGGCCGGCCTGTACGCCCTGCGCGCGAGGGCGGCAGACCAGGCGGGAAATCAGGGCTTCGCAGAACGGCTGGCCGATGGCTTCCCCGCGGTGGTCCGGCTCCCCGCGCGGGCAACGTCCACGCTCACGGCCGGAATCGTGGGGCGGCGCACGGTGCGCCGCCGCGTGCGCAGCGGCGGCCGGCGGCGCGTCGTTCGAAGGACGGTCGAGCGCCTGTTCCCGCGCACGCGGGTTCACCAGCGCCGGCGCGCGGTGATCGCGGGGCGGCTTGTGGGACCCGGCGGGAGCCCGCGCGCGGGCGTGGACCTGCGCGTGCTCGCCCCGGCCGCCGGCGGGGCCGAGAGCGTGGTAGCGCGCGTTCGCACGGACGCGCACGGGCGCTTCCGGCACGGGGTGACCGCCGGCCACACTCAGCTCCTGCGGGTCGTCTTCGACGGCAGCACCACGACGCTGCCCGCCCAGCGCGAGGTCACGCTGCTGGTACCCGCGAGCAGCAGCCTGCGCGCCTCGAAACGGCGGCTGCGAAACGGCCGCAGCGTTCTCTTCTCCGGCCGCGTGGGAACCCTCCCGCTGCCCGCCACCGGCAAGCTCGTGGAGCTGCAGGCGCACTTCCGCGGGCGCTGGCGCACGTTCCAGACGCTGCGCACCGACGCGCTCGGGCGCTGGCGTTTCCGCTACCGCTTCGGCGCCACCACAGGGCGGGTGCGATACCGCTTCCGGGCGCGCCTGCCCGGGGAGGCCGGCTACCCCTACGAGGCGGGCGTCTCCCGCCGGGTCGCGGTCACGGTGCTCGGCCGATGAGGCGCGCAACCCGGAGAGCTCCGAGCTGTTACCAGGACTAGCGCACCGCGACGAGACCAAGGAGATCCCATGCTGCGCGCATTCACCGGCCGCCTCAGCTACGCCAACGTGATGTCCACGCTGGCCGTGTTCATCGCGCTCGGGGGCTCCTCGTACGCGGTCAGCCGGATCGACGGCGGGCAGCTGAAGAACCGCAGCGTCGCGGGCAAGAAGCTCAAGCCCAACACCCTGGGGGGGAAGACGATCAAGGAGTCGCGGCTGGGGAGGGTGCCACGGGCGCGTCGCGCCGACCGGGCCGACACGCTTCAGGGGTTCGTTCCAGGGCAGTTCAAGCTCAGATGCCCACCGGATACGAAGTACGTGTCGGGGGTATGCATCGAGCGCAACCCGCGGCCCGCCGCCCCATACGGCGTGGCGCGGGTGGAGTGCGACTCGCGAGATCGCAGGCTGCCGAGCTACCAGGAGCTCGCCGAAATCGTGGATGACGCCGATGTTCCCTTCGCCCCCGGTGGAGAACTGGCCGCCGAGGTCTACCCGCCGAGCTCGGGGGACACGCCGAATGCGCTCGTCATCACGACGGTCGGAGGCAGCGTCAGCACGACCCCCGACACCTTCGCCGGCCGCAAGGCGTTCCGCTGCGTGGCCTACCCATCGAATTGACCATCCGGCAGGGGATCCGCGTGACCTCCGATCGAGTCACGCTGAGCGCGGCGCCAGCTCCGCCTCCACCGCCGCGTGGTCGCTGAGCTTCTGGGTCAGCCAATCGCTCACGTAGCGGCACCCGGCGCTCTCGAGCTCCGGCGAGGCCTGAATGTGGTCGTAGCGGTGCGGGGTGCCGCGCGTGAGGTAGGAGACCGCGAAGGGAGTGCCGGGCTCGTGCTGCTCGCGGTAGACGTCGCGCAGGACAGGATGCTCGAGCACTCCGCGCTCGGCGGCTTCCCACTCCTCGCGTAGCCGGGGGTGCCCGGCGGTCCAGACCTCCAGGCCTTCGTCGTCCTCGGCGTGCGGGGCCTTGAAGTCCCCGCACAGGATCCGTGGCCGGTCGGGCGACTGGTCGACGCGCCGGCGGATCGCCTCGAAGGCGTGCATCTTGATCACGCCGAGCATCTCCCCGGCGGGCACCTCTGCGTTGTGTATCTCGATTGGCTCCACCCCGGTCACGCGGACGCAGGCGGCCAGGTACTGCTCCGGGAAGGCGGTGGCCGCCCGCTCGGGGTCCTCGAAGCTGAGCCCCGGCAGAGCGTCGATCGGGTGCCGGGCCGCCGTCAGGTTGAAGTACTTGCGCCGGATCGGCGGGGCCATCTCGGGATAGGGCACGTCGACCAGATCGATGGCGCTGAGAAGCGAATATCCCGCCCCCTCGAGACCGTCTCGCCAGTCGGGGTAGTTGCCCTTCGAGACCCCTTGGAGCGCGAGAACGTCCGGCGCGCGAGAGAGCACAGCATCGATCTGCTTCAGGGCCACGGCGCCGAGGCGCCCGCCGATGTTCCAGCAGAGGATCTTCATCGAGCTCGGGCCGGGGCGGCTACCCGAGCAGCTCCGCGTGCAGCGTTATCTCCGTGGCCGCCAGCGCCTGGGACACCGGGCAGCCCACCTTGGCCCCCTCCGCGACGCGCTCGAACTCGTCCGCCTCGATCCCC
>JBPCJI010000088.1:0-19580 GCA_051005475.1 Thermoleophilaceae bacterium | reverse complement strand
AAGCGCCCGCGGAAGCACCCGTGGCCGACGCTGCCCCGGAGCCCGAGGAGCGCCCCCAGACCCGCCGGCCGCGCCACACCAAGCCGCGCCGCACCGAGGTGGGCGCGACGGCCAAGCTGATCGTCGGCGCGGGCCGCGCGCAGGGCTTCGAGCCCGCGGACCTCGTGGGGGCGATCGTCGACCACTCGCACCTCGATGGGGAGGACGTTCGCAACGTGCGCGTGCTCGAGCGCTTCAGCTTCGCCGAGGTCCCCGCCGACCGGGCGTCAGAGGTCGTGGAGAAGGTCACCGGAAACGAGGTCCGGGGCGTCTCGCTCCGGCTGGAGGTCGCCAAGCGATGAGTCAGACGACGCTGCACACCAATCACGGCCCGGTAGTGATCGAGCTGTTCGACGAGGATGCGCCCAAGACGGTCGAGAACTTCCGCAAGCTGGCGGGCGACGGCTACTACGACGGCCTCATCTTTCACCGCGTGATCAAGGACTTCATGATCCAGGGTGGCTGCCCGCAGGGCACCGGCATGGGCGGGCCGGGCTACACCTTCGAGGACGAGCCCAACGCGCACAAGATCGTCCGCGGCGCGCTCGCGATGGCGAACTCCGGGCCCGACACGAACGGCTCGCAGTTCTTCATCGTGACCAAGGACGCAGCCCCGTGGCTCGACGGCAAGCACACGGTCTTCGGCCAGGTGACCGCCGGCATGGAGGCGGTCGACGCGATCGAGGCCCTCCCGACCGGCCGCGGGGACAAGCCGACCGAGCCCGCGATCGTCGAGCGGGTGGAGCTCGCCGAGGTCTGAGCGTGCCGAAGGTAGAGCTGCTGTGGTGGGAGGGCTGCCCGTCGACCGCCAGGGCACTCGCCACCCTGCGAGACGTGCTCGCAGAGGAGGGGCTCGATCCCGACTGCGTCGTGCAGCGCGAGGTGGATACCGACGGGGAGGCCGAGCGCGAGGGCTTCGTCGGCTCCCCGACCATCCGCATTGGCGGCGTCGAGGTCGCCCCCGTCGAGGACGAGCCAGCGGGGCTGACCTGCCGCGTCTACCGCCTGCGCGACGGGCGAACCTCGCCCGCACCCGACCCCGAGGACATCCGCGACGTGATCAAGCGGACCGCATCGACGTGATCAAGAGGACCGCATGAAGCTGGGGGAGGCGGCCCCGGCGTTCGCACTGCCCGCCACCGACGGGGGCACCTACTCGCTCGACTCCGCTGCTTCGGCGGTCGTCTTCACCTGCAACCACTGCCCGTACGCGCTGGCGTGGCACGATCGGCTGCTCGCCGTGGCGCGGGACTACGAGGGTCGGGCCCGGATGCTGATGGTCAACCCCAACGACGCGCAGCGCTATCCGCGCGACTCGTTCGACGCGATGAAGGAGAGGGTGGAGGCCGACGGCGGCTGGCCGGCGCCCTACCTGCGGGACGAGTCGCAGGAGGTGGCGCGCGGCTACGGTGCCGAGAAGACCCCGGAGGTCTTCGTCATGGACGCTGAGGGCCGGCTGCGCTACCGCGGCGCGCCCGATGCGGACTACGAAGACCCCTCGCACCGCGCCGCCTGGCTGCGCGGCGCGCTGGACGCCGTGCTCGACGGGCGCGACCCCGAGCCCGCCGAGACCGCCCCGGTGGGCTGCAGCGTCAAGTGGTTGCAGTAGCGCTCGGGCTCGCGGCGGGCATCTGCTGGGGGGTCGCCGACTTCCTCGGCGGGGTGAAGAGCCGGCAGCTGAGCGTCGTCGTGGTCCTGGTGCTCTCCCAGGCCGCCGGGGCGCTGGTGCTCGGCGTGATCGTCGCGGCGCGGGGACAGGGGCCGCCCGAGCTGCATTTCCTCGTATACGGGGTGCTGGGAGGACTCGCCGGGCTGGCGGGGCTGGCTGCCTTCTACCGCGGCCTGGCGGTCGGGGCGATGGCGGTGGTGGCGCCGATCTCGGCGACGGGCGCAGCGATACCCGTGGTGGTCGGCCTGTCCACGGGCGACCGGCCGGGTCCGATCCAGGTGGTCGGCCTGGTGCTCGTCCTGGTGGGCGTGGTGCTCGCCTCGCGGGAGGGAGGTGGCGGCGGAGCCCGGGCGCGGGTGGCGGCGGGGACCGGCCTCGCCCTGGTGGCGGCGGTCGGCTTCGGGGCGTTCTTCGTGGGACTGGACGCCGCGAGCGACGGCGACGTGCTCTGGGCGCTGCTCGCGGCGCGCTCGTTCGACGTCGTCCTGCTGGTCGCGCTGGCCGTCACCCTGGGGGGCGGGACCCGTCTGAGCCCGCGCGACATGCGCGACGTGGTTGCCGTCGGGCTCTTCGACGTCCTGGCCAACTCCCTGTTCGCCCTCGCCTCCACCCAGGGCCTCGTGAGCCTCGTGGCGGTGCTCGCCTCGCTCTACCCGGTCGTCACGATCCTCCTGGCCCGCTCGATCCTGAAGGAGCGCATCCGCGCGAGCCAGGGCGTGGGGGTCGCGCTTGCGCTCGCCGGCGTGGCCGGGATCGCCTCGGGTTGAGAGCGGGCGGCCCAGCCGCGCGGTCGTCGACGGCTCTCTGTGGTGGGCGAGTTTCAGAGCCCTGTGCCATCCAGGCCGAGGGCGGTGAGCAGGGCGTCGACGTCGGACAGATCCTCGAGCACCGCGTCGGGACGAGCCCGTTCGAGCTCCTCCACCGTGTACGGCCCCGTGGCGACGGCCACGATCCGCGCTCCGGCCGCGCGCGCGGCGTCCACATCGAGCGGGGTGTCGCCGACGAGGATGGTGTCCGCGGCGCGGACCCGCACCGTGTGCTTGGCGAGCGCCTTCCGGCGGGCAACGCCCACCAGCTCCGAGCGCGCGCCGTGGCCGGATCCATACCCCCCGATATCGATGTCCACCAGCCGGTCGAGGCCGAAGGCAGCCAGCTTCATCCTGGCGTTGGGCTCGATGTTTCCCGTCACGAGCGACTGCAGCACCCTCGGGAGCCCGCCGATCTCGATCAGGGCCTCCCGCACCCCTGGCTGTGGATGGCCGCGCTCGGCCATGAGGTCACGCCGTTGCCAGAGCGCCGTGGACAGCTCCTCGAACATCCGGGGGAGCAGCTCCTCCGGCTGCGAGACCCCGTTACGTCGGAGCAGGTCAAGGCTGATGGCGTAGTCGGTGCGGCCCGCCATCGGAACGTCGTCGAGTACCGGAGGCCGCCCGAGCACTGCCTCGAAGGCCTGCATGAAGGCGGCGCGGCCCTGACCGGCGGTGTTGACCAGGGTGCCGTCGATGTCCCAGAGCACGAGTTGCACGTCCGGGATGTGTATACGGTGGATCGCCGCGGCAGCGCGCGCGCCAGGGTCAGACCGATGACCTCGAGCCGATCAGGTGCGGCAGCCGCTGATCAAGGGCCGCCGGCCTGCCGAGGTGGTAGCCCTGGCCGTGGTCGACGCCGAGCTTGTGGAGCAGTTCGACGGTGGCATCGTCGCCGACGAACTCGGCGATGGTGCGGGCATTGAGGCCGCGGGCGATCGAAACCACGGCCTGGACGACGAGCTGGTCGGTCGGCGTGGTGCAGAGGTTGCTGATGAACTCGCCATCGATCTTGAGGTAGTCGAACTTGAGGTGCTTGAGGTAGTAGAAGGACGCGAATCCGGCGCCAAAGTCGTCCAGCGCGATCTGGCAGCCGAGCGACTGCAACTCTGTGGCCAGGGTGCGCGCTCGCTCGATGTTCGTGATCGCCGCGGTCTCCGTGATCTCGATCACGAGCCGCTGGGATCGCACCGGGTGCTCGGCGAGCAGCCCGGCGACGTATCCGCCGAGCGCGGGGTCGCCCATCGTCTTGCCTGACACGTTGACGGTGAGCATCAGGTCGACGCCCGCTGCGTGGCTGGCGCCGAGGTGACGGACCGCTTGGCGCAGGACCCAGCGATCGATCTGTTCGATGAGGCCGAAGCGCTCGGCGTTGTACAGAAACGTTCCGGGTGGGATGAGATCGCCGTGGTCGTCGGGCAGCCGCAAGAGCAGTTCGAACGTCGGGGTGCCGTTTGAGCAGATCGGCATGATCGGCTGGGCGTGCAGTACGAAACGATCGTCTTCGACGGCTGTGCGCAGGCGTTCGTTCCAGTTCTCGCGAATCGACATGAGCTCGCGTCTGCCATTGGTGCGCTCGTAGATCGCGTGGCGATCCTTGCCTGCCTCCTTGGCGTCATACATCGCGATGTCGGCCTCGACGAGGAGCTCGTCAGCGGTGAGGCCGTCCTCGCCGTTGAAGAGGGCGATGCCGATCGAGCTCGATACGCGGGCGCTGCCATCATCGCGGACGCTCGCACCACCGCGCCGCAGGGTGGAGAGCAGCTTGTCGGCGACGAGGACTGCCGATGCCTGGTCACAGCGCGCGAGCAGGACGCCAAACTCGTCGCCTCCGACTCGGGCGAGCGTGTCGGTCTCGCGCAGCGCGGAGGCGAGGAGGCCCGCAACTCGGGCGATCAGCTCGTCGCCGGCGGCATGCCCGAGGCTGTCGTTGACGAACTTGAAGCCGTCGAGATCCAGAAACAGGACGGCACCGTCCTCGCCAAATCGCCTGGCGCGCATGAGGGCGCCCTCGAGCTCCTCGCTGAAGCGCCGCCTGTTGAACAGACCGGTCAGCGCGTCATGGTCGGCGAGATGCTGCAGCTGACCTTCGAACCGCTTGCGGTCGGAGATGTCCACGACGTGGGTCACCGCGACCGCCGGTTGGCCCCCGGCGGCAGGGAGCGGGGCAGCGCTGATCAGCGCCCACACGGGGTGGCCCATGCGGTGCATGAAGCGTTTCTCCACCTCGATGTGGCTGCTGTGGCCGTCGACCAGCTCGGCCAGGCGTGCCTGGAGGTCGGCTTGGTCCTCGGGGTGGGTCAGCGAGCTGATCGGGACACCGGTGAGATCCTCCACAGGCATGCCGAGGGTCTCTGCGAGTGCGGGGTTGGCCTGCAGCAGCCGTCCGGGATCGGCGGCATCGAGTGACATCAGGCAGACCCCGATCGGTGCGCCGTCGAATGCGGTGCGGAAACGCTGCTCGGCCTCGCGCAGCGCCTGTTCCATCAGGACCCGCTCGGTGACGTCTTGGCCGGTTCCGAGCATCCTGACGGGGGTCCGATCGTCGCCCATGATCACCTCGCCGCGGGAGTGGGAAACTCGCACACCACCGTCAGGGCGAATGATGCGGTGCTCGAAAGAGAAGGACTCGCCGCTCTCGAATGCGGTGCTCAGCACCGTTTGCGCGGCCGCGCGGTCGTCAGGGTGCACCCCCCCGAGGAAATCCTCGAAGCTGATCGGGGCCTGGCGCGGCTCGATGCCGTAGATGCGAAAGAGCTCCGGAGACCATTCGATCGAGTCGGCGGCGATGTCCCACTCCCAGCTTCCGAATTCCCCCACCGACTGCGCCTCCAGCAGCTGCCGGCGCTGGCGCTCGACCAGCTCCTCGGCCGACTTTCGCTCGGTGATGTCGCGCAGGAAGGCGTTGAAGGAATAGCCCTCCTGCGTCTGAAGCGCGGAGATCGTCAGCTCGACCGGGAACTCCTGCCCGTCGCGATGGAGCGCTGTCAGCTCGAGGCGCTTGCCGAGCACCGGCCCCTCGCCCGAGGCGAGGAAGTGCGCGATGCCGCGCCGATGGGCCTCGCGGTAGCCCTCCGGGATGATCAGCTCCGCCAGCTCGGCTCCAAGCATCTCCTCGCGCGCCCAGCCAAACGTGGCTTCTGCCTGAGGGTTGCAGTTGGTGATGAGGCCGCGGTCGTCGATCGCGATGAAGGCGTCATGAGCCGTTTCAACGATCTGCCGAGTCCGGCGCTCACTTGCCTCCAGGGCTCCCTCGGACGCCCTGCGCTGGGTCACGTCGCGCGCGGATGCATAGATCAGCCCATCCTCGAGGACGGCTATCGCCTTCCAGTCGAGCCAGCGCCAGCCGCCGTCCTTGGTCGCGTAGCGGTTGACGAAGTCGACCGTGACGCCGTCTCCTGCCAGCCCGGCGGTCTCCCGCTCGGTGATCTCGCGGTCGTCGGGGTGGACGAACTCCACGAAGGGGCGTGAGCGTAGCTCTGCCTCGCTCCACCCGAGCGTCTCGGTCCAGGCCGCGTTGAGCTGCTTGAAGAAGCCATCGAGGCCCGCGGTGCAGGCCAGGTCACGGGAAAGCTCGAAGTAGCGGGAACTGCGCCGGAGCTCCTGCTCCACGGCGCGCCGTGCCGACTCGTTGCGATCAAGCCAACGGGCGAAGTACCACAGCAGTCCCCCGGTGATTCCGATCGTCCCCAGCGTCAGCAGCAGCACCCCGACCTCCGTCCCGTATAGCCCCTGCCGCTCGCCTTGCCAGCGCAGGAAGCCGAGCATCAGCAGGACGGCCGTTACCGTCGGGAGTAGGCCGCGGATCACCACTCCCCCGGGGCCGTCGCTGGTCAGACGGGTCTTTGCGCTACCGCGCGGTCGCATCATGGCGAGGCGTGGATGGCGAGGCGTGGCTTTGGCCCATGGGCAAACTCGTTCTATCTCAAGGGGATGCGGGCAGGGCTTTTCCCTGCCTTCCCTCACCCATCGGCACTCGCACTGCGTCACTTGACCGCCGTCCCACCACGGCGGAGCGGCAGGCCGTCTGCGGGCCCGCGACCACATGTGCGAGAGTCGAGGGAACATCCATCACGAGGAAAGGAGCGCGGAGATGGCGGAAAGCGTCTATCGCGTGGTCGAAGTCATTGGGACCAGCAGCGAGTCGTGGGAGGCGGCGGCCCGTAGCGCGGTCGCGACCGCTGCCAAGTCGGTGCGGGACCTCCGCGTCGCGGAGGTCCTTCGCCAGGACGTGGTGATCGAGAACGGCACCGTGAAGGGATTTCGAATCCGCCTTGCGATCTCGTTCAAGTACGAGGGCCGCGACTGAGCGCTCAACCCCGGCCCGTGATCAGCCGCTTGCCGAGCCTGGCAAGCGGCTGCGCTGCGCGTGGCGAGAGCCGCCGCATGACCCAGTTGGGAACTACGTGGCGGCGCGGCACCGTGCGGATCAGCTTCTTGTGCACGACCGCGTCGACCACCGCTTCCGCCACCACGTCAGGCGAGGCGCCGAACCGCTCGTAGAAGCGCTGGATCTTGTCCCTGTGCCCCGCGAGCTCTCCCTGGAGGTGAGCGGCCGGGATCAGCGGGGTGTTGATGATGCCCGGGCAGACCGCGCTCACATGGATGCCCCGCGGCGCGAGCTCGGCGTTGAGTGACTCGCTCAACCCCACGACCGCGTGCTTGGAGGTGCAGTAGGGGGCCATGTCTCCGGTCACGACCGCGACGCGGCCGCTGAAGTCCCGCTCACCAGATGACATGAGGGGGAACGTATACGCCGCGAAGCCGCCAGGCGTCTAACGACGCCGCACATGTAGGTCGCACGCATATAGTGTGGACGCCGACCGGAAGCGTTGGCTCGGGGAGGTTCCATGAAGCCGTCAGTGTCGCCTGTTCCCTTCGCCGGGAAACGGTGAAGCAGCCCGCCGCCATGGATGAGCTGTGCTTCAGCCTGAAGACAGAGAGGGACGGGACCACGCTCTGCCTCAAGCTGATCGGGGAGTTCGACTGGGCTGCGACCGGGCACGTCGAGGGAGCGCTCGAAAACGCGCGGTGTCTCCCACTGGAACACGTCGTCTTTGACCTGAGCGCGCTCACCTTCATCGACCTTTCGGGCCTCAAGGTGATCCTCGCGGCCGACGAGCGGGCACAGGCCGGCGGATTCGACGTGAAGGTGGTCCGGCCGCGCGGCCTGGCCAACCGTATCTTCACCCTCACCCGCGCTGGTGACTCGCTGGCGATGGCCGACCGTCTCTGAGCTTCCCGCGCCGCTCCGGTAGCGTGCCTGCTGGTTGCCTCTGAGTGGAAGGGAGCATCGACGTGCGCGCGCGGCTCGACAGCCCGATCTCACTTCCGGCAGCGCCCATTGCCGGGTCTCGGAGCGGGCGGGGCAAGGTTCGCCCGCCGCTGCTTCGCCGCCTGCTCCCGCGGCGGGGTGGGCGCGACATCGCGATCGACCTGGGCACGGCCAACACGCTGGTGTTCGTCCGCGGTGAGGGAATCGTCGCCTCCGAGCCCTCCGTCGTGGCGATCGACACGATCACCGGGGAGGTGCACGCAGTCGGAGAAGAGGCCCAGCGGATGATCGGCCGCACCCCGGCGAGGATCTCGGCGGTGCGGCCGCTGCGGCACGGCGTGATTGCCGACTTCGAGGTTACGGAGAGGATGTTGCGCCACTTCATGGGGCGGGTGCACCGCAGCCGTCACGCCCGCCCGCGGGTAATGATGTGTGCGCCATCGGGGATCACCGACGTGGAACGGCGCGCGCTGACGGAGGCGTGCGTGGCCGCCGGCGCGCGCTCGGTGCACCTGATCGAGGAGCCGCTGGCAGCCGCGATCGGGGCGGGACTTCCGATCGGCGAGCCGCGCGCCAACATGGTCGTCGACGTGGGCGGCGGCACGAGCGAGGTCGCCGTCATCTCGCTCGGCGGGATCGTGGTGTCGCGGTCGCTGCGGGTCGGGGGCTACGATCTCGACGAGGCCGTGGCGGGGCAGCTGCGGAGCAATCACGGGCTCGCGATCGGCGAGACCACCGCCGAGCGGGTCAAGCTCGAGGTGGGCGCCGTGGCACCCGATGCCTCCGACGGGCACTGCGACGTCAAGGGCAGAGACCCGGTCTCGGGCCTGCCGCGACAGGTCGATGTGACGAGCGAGCAGATGCGACAGGCGCTCGAGGAGCCGGTGGCGGAGATCGTGCTCGCGGTCAAGTCCGCGCTCGAGGACACCCCGCCCGAGCTCGCCTCGGACATCCCACAGCGCGGCATACTGCTCGCCGGGGGTGGGGCGCTGTTGCGGGGCTTTGGCGCCAGGCTCGAGCAGGAGACCAACGTGCCGGTCCGCATGGCCGAGGACCCGCTCACCTGCGTGGCGCTCGGAGCCGGCCTGGCCCTCGATGAGATGGAGCTGCTCGAGCGTACGGGCGCCGCTGCCGGAAGCGGACTGCCGGGCCTGCGACGGCGTCACACCTGACCCGGACCAATCCTCCAAGCTCTTTCGGCCAGCGCGGGCACACCCTCGCCGAAGAGCTCGAGGAAGCTGTCTTCGCTCGTGCCCGCGAGGAAACGGTTGTAGTTGCCCTCCATGAAGACCGCCGCCTTCCACAGGGCGAGTGCCTGGTACCACTGAAGCGGTCCCACTGACCGGCCCGATCCCTCCTCGTAGCGGGTGATCATCTCCTCGCGGGTGGGGAACCCCTCCCTGCGGCTGACGGCCGAGAGGGAGCTGAAAATGGTGTCGGTCGGGTCGTCTGCCTGTACCCACGTCGCGGTGAGGTAGCCGACGTCGGCCAGCGGGTCGCCGATCGTGGCCAGCTCCCAGTCGAAGATCGCGAGCAGGCGGGCCGGCGGCGTGCCCGAGACCATTGTGTTGCCGAGGCGGTAGTCGCCGTGCACGATCGTCGCGGGTGGCGACTGCGGCAGGTTGCGCGCCAGCCAGTCGCCGACCTCCTGCACCAGCGGGAGCTCCCGGGTCTTGTTGTGCTCCCACAGGCCGCCGAAGCGCCGGAGCTGGCGCTCGAGGTAGCCGGTGGGCCTCCCGAAGTCCTCGAGGCCTGCCGCCCGCCAGTCCACCGCGTGCACCTCGACGAGCGCGTCCACCAGCTCCTCGCCGATGCGCGCGCGATCCCTGACGGTGTCGAGTGCCCGCGGGAGCTCGGTCGTGACCACCGAGCCCACCACCTCCTCCATCACGTAGAACGGCACGCCCAGGACCGACTCGTCCGCACAGGTGGCCAGGACCCGCGGCGTGCGCGCGACCGTGCCCTCGAGCGCCGACAGGAGCCGCGCCTCGCGCAGCACGTCGTGCGCGGAGGGTGGGAGGGGCGGACGCGGGGGGCGCCGGAGCACGAACCGGGATCCCTCCCGGCGGATGAGGTAGGTGATGTTCGAGTGGCCCGCTCCGATCCGCTGCGCCCCGACCGCCCCCGAGCCGAGGCCCTGCGCGTCGAGATAGGCCGCGAGCGGATCGCGCACGATCAGCGGCGCAAGCGCCTGCTCCGCGGCCTGCTCCGGCGTGTCGACGATCTCCACGGTCCTGCGGCGGGCCCGCTCAGGCGATCTCGTCCACGTGGCGGATGTTCGCCACGTCGTCGTGCTCGTCGCTGGGAGTCCCCTCGAACCACCCATCGAGGATCTCCGCGAGCACGGCCTCGCTCGTCCCGCGCAGCGACAGCGCCAGCACGTTCGCATCGTTCCAGCGCCGCGCCCCGCGCGCCGTCTCGGCGTCCGTGCAGAGCGCCGCGCGCACGCCGGGCACCTTGTTCGCCGCGATCGACGCGCCCGTCCCGGTCCAGCAGCACACGACACCTTGTTCGGCGCCGCCCTGCGCCACGTCGCGGGCGGCGGCCTCGCTGGCCCACGCCCAGTCCTCCCGTTCGCCCGGGGCCAGGGCGCCGTGCAGGACCGGCTCGTGCCCGCGGCGTCGCAGCTCCTTCACGACGGCGTCCGTCACGCCCGTTCGCTCATCGGCTGCCACCGCGATTCGCATCGAAGGCAGGGTACCCGCAGCCGCGTAGCCTTCATCCCGTGCCTGAGCTCCCCGAAGTGGAGATCGCAGCCCGCCGCCTCGGTCGCGCAGTCGAGGGCGTCAGGGTCGAGTCGGCCCTGGCCCCCGGCATGGTCACCATGAAGAGCTTCGAGCCGCCGCTCGAATCGCTGGCGGGCGCCACGATCGAGGGTATCGGGCGCCGCGGCAAGCTGTTCCTCGTCAGCCTCGGCGAGCTCACGCTGGTCGTGCACCTGATGTCGGCCGGCCGGCTGCAGGTGTGGGACAAGCGGGCCTCGCTGCGCGACCGGGCCTCACGGCTTCTGCTCCGGTTGGAGGACGGACGGGAGCTGTGACTGCGGGAGTTCGGCACCCAGCAGCGGGCGTGGGCGAAGCTGCTGCCCGCCGCGTCGGCGGCCGAGGACGAGGCGGTGGCCACGCTCGGTCCCGAGGCATGGCCCACCCCCGCCCTCGAGCAGTTCGCCGCGCTGATCGACCAGCCGCGCCACCTCCACCCCCTGCTGCGCGACCAGCGCACGATCGCGGGCATCGGGCGCTCGTGGGTGGACGAGGTCCTGTGGACCGCGCGGCTGTCGCCGTTTCGAAATGGCTCCGAACTGGACGGCGAGGAGGTCGCTCGGCTGCGCGACGCAGTGGAGGCGCGGCTGGGCTCCGCGCTCGAGCACTACGAGGAGCTGGTCGGCGACACGGTGCCGGACAAGCTGCCGATGCCGCTCGAGGTGCACCGCCGCAGCGGCGAGCCCTGTCCGCGCTGTGGCGCGATGGTCGAGGCGATCCATTTCAAGGACTATGTGCTCTGCTACTGCCCCGAGGAGCAGACGGGCGGCCGCGTGCTCAAGGACCGCCGCCTGTCACGACTGCTCAGGTAGCACGGCGAACTTCGTATGGTTGGCCCGGTGGCCCGGAACGCTGCCATCGGGGAGTCCTTTCGGTCGTTCTTCGATGCTGTCGACCAGTTCTTCGCCAGCATCGCGGAGGTCCGGCTCGGCCCGCTGATCCTCGGGCTCCTGCTGTTCGGGGTCTACCTCACCCTGCGGGCGCGCGCCTCGTTCAACATCCTGCGCGCCGCCTACCCCACCGAGCGCTTTCGGTTCCGCGAGATCTGGGGCGCCTACTTCGCCGGCTATGGCTTCAACGCGGTGATCCCCGCGCGTGGCGGGGACGTGGTGCGCCTCTTTCTCACCAAGACCTCCGTGCCCCGCTCGAGCTACCCGGCGGTGGGCGCGAGCTTCGTGGTCGAGGCGGGCTTCGACGTGGTGATGGGCGTCTTCATCCTCACGTTCGCCTTCAGCCAGGGCGTCTTTCCCAAGCCGCCGGACCTCGCCAAGCTGAACGCGTTCGACCTCTCCTACCTGGCCTCGCACCCCCGCTTCGCGCTGTTCCTGATCACGGCGCTCGGTCTCGCGGCGATGGTGGCCTTCGCCCTGCTCTCGGTGCGCGTAAAGGCCTTCTGGACGCGGGTGCGGCAGGGGTTGACGATCCTCTATGACCGCGAGCGCTATGCGCGCGAGGTCTTCGGCGTGCAGTTCGCCGGCTGGCTGTTCCGCTTTGCCGCCTTCTGGTTCCTGCTCGAGGCCTTCAACGTCGGGGGCTCGGTCCGCAACGTCCTGCTGGTGCTGGGCGTGAACGCCGTGGCGGCAGCCGTCCCGCTGACCCCGCAGGGCGCCGGTGTGGCGCAGGCGCTGCTCGTGAAGGTCTTCACCGGGACCGCCAGCGGCGCCACCGTCGCGGCCTACTCGGTCGGTCAGCAGATCGCGATCGGCGCCTTCGCATTCGGCGTGGGGTTCGGCGCGCTCGTCTTCATCTTCCGGGTGCGCAGCTTCGGGGAGATAATGCGGCGTGGCCGCGAGGACCGGGACGCCGAACGGGCCGCTCGCGACCCCGCCGCCGGGGGCCGGGGCGGCTGACTACGTGCCGAAGCCATCGCGCGCCTCGCGAACGAGCGCCACGGCCTCCGGGAAGAGCATGGTCATGGCCGACCGGATCTCCTGGGCCTGCTGCTGGGCGTTTCCCTGAAGGTTGAGCCGGTTGATTCCCGCCACGGTCATGTCAACGGCGAGCTTGATCGCGTTGTCGGCCCACGCCACCTTCTGTGCGCCCTGCATCTGCTCGGCCATCTCCTCCATCCGCCGGCGAAGCTCCTCCGGGTCGCCGAACAGCCCGCCGAATGGGTCGTCTGAGGACATGCCCCGCATTCTAGGGGGCGCCGCGCCTCCTCAGCGCACCGAGACGGCACGGCTGGCGACCGTCGCTCCGTTATTCGGATCGCGCCAGAGAATCCGCACGAGTCCCGCTCGCGGCACCCGCACCCTGGTGCTGAGGTATCCGCGCCTGTTGCGCACGGTGAGGCTGCGCAGCCGGCTCCACCTGCCGTCCCCGGTGGAGTACTCGACCCTTGCGAAGAGCGCCACGCCGGTCGCGGCCGGCCGGTAGCCGCCGAAGACCTGGAGCGTGCGGCCCCGCCGGCTCGTGTGGATCGGGCGCAGGTAGTCCTGCAGCGAGGGCTTTGGCCGGCGGTCCTCGGTGTACAGGCCGGACTGCCAGCTGATCCACCGCCGTGGGTCGTTTCCGCTTAACCCCGGCACCGGCCCGTCATCCACGACGAGGAACTGGGCGATGGAGGCGACGCGCGGGTTGCGGTAGGCGATGTACTCGCCCCATGAGCTCAGCGGCCCCTGCCGGGCAGGCTTTACGCCTACGAGCGGATCGGGCGGCCTGGTCTGGTAGCCGTATTCGGTGATCCAGATCGGCATCGGCTTCCCGCGGCTGCCCCAGCGGGCGGCGGCGCCGTCGAGCATGCGCAGCAGGTGGTCAAGGTTGGCGATCGGCACGTTGTCCTTCATCGGATGCCTCCAGGTGGGCCTTTGCCAGCCGCCCCGGTCGAGGCTGTAGGGGTGATGCGCGAAGCCGGCGGTCTTGAAGAGCCCTGGGTGAGCCCCGCGGAAGGCGCGTCGCTCGCGGCTGCTCGCGGGGCAGCCGCGGGCTATGGCGGCCGCTCCCGCATACGGTTTGAGATCGGCCTTCAGGCAGTAGAGCTCGCGCGCGAACTCGGCGGGGGCCATGGCGTCGCCCAGCTGGCTCGGCTTCTTTGCCCCGCGCGCCGAGGTCTCGCCGATGAGGATCAGGTCCCGCCCGTGGGTGCTGTCCCCGAGCCCGGCCCAGGCGGCATCGAGCAGCGCTCGGTAGTGGTGCGGAGCCGCGGCCACCATGTCCGTGGCCCGCCTCGGGCTGTTCTCGAGCCAGATCGGCCGCAGCCAGCTCGGGTAGTTGGGCTCGTTCCAGATCGACCAGGCATTGACGCGCGGCAGCCGGGGCACCGGCTCCTGTGGCACGTTCCCGCCAACCTCAATCGGCCCGATCTCGATCGGCATGCCGCCCTTGGGCTCCTCCGGAAGCCGGTCGTTCACCGGGTAGAGGCCGGAGTAGCGGGTGCCCACAGCGGTCGCAAACTCCCGGAAGTCACGCGGGCTGGGCCGGAAGAGGCCCTCGCGCTCGTGCGTGCCGGGTGTTGCCCATGCCGGAGCGGGCCCGGTGAGCGTGAACAGGAGGCCGAGGCGGTGCTTCTTGGCGAGCAGGGCGATGTTGTCGTAGGGCTTCCACGCGTTGCTCGGATAGGACTTCGGGGAGGTCGGTCCCGGGGCGGGGAAGCGCGGCTTCTCCTGGCGGTCGCGGGCCGGGGCGATGTTGCTCCAGAGAACGGAGACCCGCAGCCGGTCGACCCCGATCGACTTCATCTGCGCGAGGCGCTCGTCGAGCTGGGACGCGGACACCCCGAGCACCTGTGGATCGTCCTGGAGGATCGACTGCTGCGCCGTGGAGGCCGCGGCAGGGGTGGCGGAAACGAGCGCCGCCGCCGCCGCGAGAGATGCCGCACTCACGCGGCTGAGGTTCCTGGTCAGATTCGTGTGCAACGTTTTCGTCTCCGTGCGCCCTGCCGGCGGCCGTGATTCCCGGACCCCTGGGCCAGGACGGTAGCGCGACCAGCCTCCCGAGCATGCCGGTTCCGATCGCCTGGCGCCCGGCAGAGGAGAGCAGCCACCCGCGCAGGAGCGGCCGGGCCGGCGCGCGCGGTCCGGGCGATACAGTCCGGGCGGTGGCGCCCCTGACCCCTGAACAGCTACGCACGCGCGAGCGCGTGGAGACCGTGATCCGCCTGGTAGCCCCCGCCCTCAACCTCGTGCTCGCCGTCGGCGACCGTCTCTCGCGGATCGTCGAGCCGGAGGACCACGAGTACTACCCGCCGCGCACGCGGGCCGGCACCGAGCCCCCGCCGTCCGACGCGCGGGAGCCGCACGAGTGAGCTCCTCGGGCGAGGACGCGGCGGGCGCTGCGGAGGTGAGCGCCGCACCCGAGGCGCCGCTTAGGTGGGAGGCCAGGACCGGCAAGGCGGCCGCCGCCGCGGCGTTTCTCTCCGCCGCCCTGGCCGCCGGGAGCACGGCGGTCCAGATCGCCGCCATCGGGGCACCGCCCGACAACGAGCGCGAGGCCCTCATCCGCTTCGATGCCAACCGCGGCGAGTTCTTCGTGAGCCTCGGGCTGCAGGTCCTCTCCTACTTCCTGCTCGCAGCGGCGCTCTTCTACCTGCTGCGCGCAACGGTGCACCGCCGCCCGGAGACGCCGCGGTTCGCCATCGGGCTGCTGGTGCTGGCGCCCCTGCTGCTCGCCGTCGGGGGTCTGCTGAACCAGCTCGACCTCAACGACGTGGCGGACAAGTTCGTGGCCTCGGGGGAGCGAACCGACGGCCGCGCAGAGAACCTGCTCGAGGACCGGGCGATATTCGGCGGGGCGATCGGCTCCGGCGGCACCCTCTGCCTGGCGCTCTCGCTCGTGCTGATCAGCCTCAACGCGATGCGCGCCGGCCTGCTCAGCCGCTTCATGGGAGTGCTGGGGATGATCGTGGGCGGGCTGCTGATCCTCCCGCTCCTGCCCGGAGGCCAGAGTGTCGTCCAGATCTTCTGGCTCGTGGCGCTCGGCGCCCTCTTCCTGGACCGCTGGCCGGGCGGCCGAGGCCCCGCGTGGGAGACGGGTGAGCCCGTGCCGTGGCCGTCGGCCGCGCAGACGCGGGGAGAGGCCCTCGGCGATGCGCTGGGCGCGCAGCAGTCGGAGGCGGCCGAGCACGGCGCCGATGGCGACGTCGGGGACCCGCCACGCCCGGCGTCGAGGAAGAGAAAGAAGAAGCGCCGCTGAGGCCGGGCGGCGTGGCCGCGTGCTGTCCGGCCGTCGCCGGCGGCCCCGCCGCGATCCTTTGCGAACCGCGTCCTCAGTCGGCGTCGATCGCGCTTGCCAGCTCGGCGTAGGCGGCCGCGGGGTCGGGCTTGCCGAACAGCGAGGAGCCGGCCACGAACAGGGTCGCTCCCGCCTCCGCTGCCGGGCCTGCCTTGGAGGCATCCACGCCGCCGTCGACCTCGAGCGGCATCCCCTCCGGCAGCCGCTCGCGCAGCGCGGCGATCCTCGCGTCCGAGGTCTCGATGTAGGGCTGGCCGCCCCACCCCGGGTTGACGGTCATGCACAGCAGCAGGTCGAATGCGCCGCCGAGCGGGTCGATCGCGGAGATGGGGGTGCCTGGGTTGAGCGCGAGTCCGGCCTTGCAGCCGAGCTCGCGAATGGCCCGCAGGGCGTAGTGGATGTGCGGCGTGGCCTCGACATGGACGCTGATCGAGTCCGCGCCCGCCTCGGCGTAGTCGGCGACGCTCTGCTCGGGGCTTTCGATCATCAGGTGCACATCGAGCCAGCCGCCGGCGTCGTGCACCTGCTCGCGCAGCGCATCGACGATCAGCGCCCCGATCGAGATCGGCGGGACGAAGTGGCCGTCCATCACGTCCACGTGGATCACGCGCGCGCCGGCCTCCATCACCTGCTCGACCTGTGAGCCCAGGCGGGCGAAGTCGGAGGCGAGGATCGAGGGCGCGATCCGACGTCCGGAGAGAAGCTCAGCGTCCACGATGGGGCGACGGTATCGGATCACGGGGCCGGGGCACAAGAGAGGGGCCCCCGGAGGGGCCCCTCTCCCTGCGTTTCTCGCGCGCGCTTCGTGCGCGCCCGTCTCCTAGCTTTCCTTGCGGTCTCCCGCCGGCGACTCCGTGCTGCGCTCCTTGGGATCGTCTGCGGAAGGTGCCGTGAGCACGGCGCGCCGGATGCGTGCCGCCTCGCACGAGAGGTCGACCACGTCGTACTGGTCGGCGATCACGCGGTCCACGCCTGCGCCACAGTCGACGATGTCGCTCTCGCCATCGCGGACGTGGAACGTGTCGTTGCCGTCGCCGCCGTAGAGCGAGTCACCCATCAGGTCGCCGAGTGCCGTCACGTCGCCGCGGGCCATCGCCCACAGATCGTCGTTGCCGTCGCCGCCCAACGACTGGTCACGGCCGCGGTTGGCGAAGATCCGGTCGTTTCCGTCCCCGCCGCTCGACACGTCGTCGCCCGTGCCGCCCGAGATCAGGTCAGGGCCGTTGCCGCCGTTGATCTTGTCGCCGCCGTCGCCTCCGTGGAGGCGGTCGCCGAAGCGCCGGGTGCCGCTGGCCACGCCAGGGCCGCCGTTCACGACATCGTTGCCCGGCCCGGCGTAGATGGCATCGCGGCCACCGCCGCCGTTCAGGGTGTCCTCACCGAGGTTGCCGGTGATGAAGTCGGCTCCGGGCCCGCCGAACACCGTGTCGTCCCCGGCGTTGCCGTGCAGCCGGTCGGCCCTGTGGCCGCGAACGCCGCCGCCGCCGCGAAGCGTGTCGTTGCCGTTTCCTCCACGGACGCGGTCGCGTCCCTGATTGCCGTTCACCGTATCCTTGCCATCACCGCCGAAGAGGCGATCCGCGCCACGGCCGCCGCTGACCAGGTCGACCCCGGCTCCGGCGTGGACGCGGTCCCTTCCGCGGCCGGCGTTCACGGTGTCATCGCCGGCGAGGGCCTTCACGGTGTCATCCCCGCCGCGGGCGTCGATCGTGTCCCCTTCGGGGGTGCCAACGAGCGCATCATCGCCAGGCGTTCCAATGATCATGGCCGCGAGGGCGACCGAGGCAAACAGGCACGAGAATGCCGTTACGAGTGCGACGCTGAAGCTGAGGCTGTTGGTACGCTGCTTCAAGGGGCATCCTCCTGGTCGGTGGGTGCCCCTGTAACCGTTCAGGGGCCGGCTAGTTCCGGTGGCCCGGCGAATTCACAGGTGGGTAACGCGGTTAGCTGCTCGCGGCCTGGCGTGCGTGCGTGCGGATCTCGCTGAGGATCCGCTCCAGGCGGGGCTCGGTATCCGAGTCCACGTGTTTCATCATGGCCGCCACCGCCGGGTGCACGGAGGCGATCTGGGCGTGCAGCTCGTGAGCGACCGCCCGGTAGCCCGGGTGACCCTCGCGGCCCGAGCGCAGCTCGATCAGGTGCATCGCCTCGCGCGCGTTCATGTCGAGCACGTAGCGGATCCGGTAGCCCAGGCAGAGCGCGTAGGGCGCAAGCTCTGCCAGCCCCGAGCCGACCAGCCGCGCGTGCTCGTCGCGTGAGCGCTCGAGTCCCGCGCGGTAGGCGTCCGCGACCCCCGCCTCGCCGAGCTCATCGGGCACCCCCGCGCCGAGGTCGGGCGTCAGCGTCTGCCACTGGATCGTGAGCATCCGGTGGCGCTGGAGGTCGCGAAACGCGCCGTAGTCGGAGACCACCTCGAAGCGGTAGCGCAGCGCCTCGAGCCCGCGGCCGGGGCGGTGACGGCGGTTGCGCCGCTCGCCCACCAGCTCCGCGAGCATCGTGGCCCGCTCGTCGGGTGGCAGCGCCCGCACCGCCTTGCGCGCCTCCGCCTCGGAGGCCGCTCCACCCTCGAAGAGCAGTGCCGCCAGCAGGTCGTCCTCCGAGCCCTCGACGGACAGCAGTGACACAGACGGGCCGGAGCCCTGGCCGTCTCGGGCGCGGTCGAGCCCCAGCCGCTCCGACCACCGCCGGGCGGCAGCCGCACGCTGTTCCAGGTAGCCGATCCACTCCCCGCCGCGCTCGGGCCGGTCGACGCGCGCGACGAAGCTCGGCATGGTGGCCTTCAGCTCGGTCAGGATCATCGCCGCGATCTCGTGCGCCTCGGGCAGTGGCGAGGCGAGCAGCCGGAGCAGGAGCTGCTCGTAGGCCTGGCCACTGCCGAAGATACCCATGTGCGAGAGCGAGGCCGCGGGCAGCAGGCCGCGCAGGAGGTCGAGCGCCTTCGCCTTGGTCGAGCGCAGGTGCGCCGAGTCGGGCTCACCCTCGGCGCGCGGGAAGCGCTCGGATGCCCACGCCTGCACGCGTGGCAGGCTCTCCGATTAGGTGGTGAAGAGGAAGTCCATCGCCGCTTCGTACTCGGGGCCGAGCGACGGGTCGCGCCAGTACCTGTAGCCGGCTCCTTCCGCCATCGGGGCGTCGTAGGCGATGTAGCGCGTGGACTGCTCGAGGTAGGAGGCCAGCCGCCCGCGCTGGAGCAGCTTGGTCATCACGTTGGAGACCCATTCGCAGGCGATGTGGGCACCGCCGAGCTGGGCCACGGAGTCATCCCCGTAGCCGAGGAAGATCCGCTCGTAGAGCTTGCGTGCCCGCTCGCCCTCGTGGCCGTCGAACGCCTTGGCCGTCCCGACCTGGGCGTCCTGGGCGAACTCGTCCAGGTAGAGGCGGCGCAGGGTGCCCTGGTAACGCGAGTAGCGGGCGAAGAGGGCGCCCTTCACGGTTTCCGGCAGCCCGACGACGGCAAACACCGGCCGGTCGAGATTTGTGAAGTGGGGGGCGAGCGCGGCGCGCTCGGCCTCCGTGAAGCTCTCGGCCGGGTAGTCCATCGGGCGGCCGAGTGTAGTGCCGGCCCCGGCGGTCCCCAACGGAGACGGGGTGTCGTACCGTGCGCGACGCGCGTTGGGATGCTGACCTACACGGCGCGCGGATTCAGAAGCGTGAACCCGGGGCATGTCGCCGGTAGCGACTGACCTCCGTTTCAGGCGATTCGGTGCTCGAGCACGCACTCGAGCCGCGGCTCGCCGCCGCCCTCGTCCGGCAGCGCCTTCTCGATCCTGAAGTCCATCCGGGGCCCGTCGAGCTCTAGCGTCGCCACCTGGTTGTCAAACCACGGCGAGTCGCCCACCTTGCGCCAGCGCACCGGCTCG
>JBPCJI010000087.1:0-2821 GCA_051005475.1 Thermoleophilaceae bacterium | reverse complement strand
CGGGCGCGCCTACATCTTCCGCAGCAACAACAACCCGCTGCCGCCGGAGCCGAGCGCGCCCGGGGCGACGGTCAGCACCCCCGACCTGGTGCGCCCGGGGAGCTGCGCGAACGACACGGTCGGAACCGACCGCGCCGAAAGGCTGAAGGGCACGCGGGCCGGCGACCGGATGTTCGGGTTCGGCGGCGACGACCGGATCGAGGGGTTCCAGAGCGCCGACTGTCTCGATGGCGGCACGGGCGGGGACCGCCTGCTCGGCGGCGAGGACCGGGACCGTCTGCTCGGCAAGACGGGCGCGGACCGCCTGCTCGGCAACAACGGGCGCGACCGCCTCTTTGGAGGGAGCGGAAACGACCGCCTCAACGGCGGGCGCGGAAGCGACATCCTGGCGGGCGGCAGCGGAAACGACTACCTCGACGGCGGGCTGGACCCCGACAAGCTCTTCGGCGAGCGCGGCAACGACAGGATCGATGTGGGCGGCGGCCGCAACAACGTCGACGCCGGACCCGGCAACGATCGCATCTTCGCGCGAAACGGGCGCAGGGACGTGATCTCCTGCGGTTCCGGCCGTGACGACCGCGTGGTCGCCGATCGCTACGACCGGGTGCGCGTCGACTGCGAGCGCATCCGGCGGAGGAGGTAGCGCACACACCGTGGCCACGGCCTCGGAACAGGAGACGAAGCCGACGCTGAGCCAGGGCCGGCCCGGGGGATCCGCGCGAATGGGCGCCTTCGGCGGGCACCTGTGGATGGCGATCCTCGGCATTGCCCTGGTGCTGCTGGGCGCGGGGGCCTACATCGTCTCCAAGTCCTACGAGGAGCCCCGGACCGCGAAGGCGCTCGCGCGCGCCATCCCCGTCAACGCGGGCGCGCAGAACGGGCTCGACCTGAGCGCCCACAACTCGCCGACGATCGTGCAGAACCCTCGCAACGATGCGAACCTCGTCGTCACGGACCGGATTGACTCGCCGCGCTACTCCTGCGCGCTGAGCGTCTCCTTCGACGGGGGCGCAAGCTACACCCAGACGCCAATCCCGGCGCCCGCCGGCGAGGAGCCGAAGTGCTACGCGCCCGATGCCGCCTTTGGCTCGGACGGCACGCTCTACCTCTCCTACGCCACCCTCAAGGGCCGCGCCAACGCGCCGAACGCCGTCTGGATCGCGCGATCCAATGACGGGGGGAGGACGCTCACGCAGCCGGTCCGGGTGCTCGGGAAGCTGGCCTTCCAGACGCGCCTGACGGCCGATCCCACGCGGCGCGGGAGGCTCTATCTGACCTACCTCAGGGCCTCGGACGTGGGGCTGTACAGGTTCAGCGAGACCGGCAATCCGATCCAGGCCGTGCGCTCGGAGGACGGGGGCACCAGCTGGAGCGAGCCCACTCGGGTGAGCGACGCCGGCCGTGAGCGCGCCGTGGCGCCGTCCCCGGCGATCGGGCCCAACGGGGAGCTCTACGTCCTCTACCTTGATCTCGGCGAGGACGCGCTCGACTACGAGGGTGCGCACCGCGGCCGCGGTGGGCCGCCCTATCCGGGTCGCTGGAAGCTCGTGCTGGCCCGCTCGCGCGACCGCGGCGGCACCTGGTCGGAGTCCGAGGTAACGGACGAGATCGTGCCGACAGAGCGGTTCATCGCCTTCACTCCGCCGTTCCCCTCGGTGGCCGTGGACCAGGACAGCGGCCGCGTCTATGCCGGCTTCCAGGACGGCCGCCTCGGTGATCCCGACGTGATGGTCTGGTCGCTGCCGGACGGGGAGAAGGAGTGGGAGGGTCCGACCCGCGTGAATGACACGCCCAAGGGCGACGGGACCTCGCAGTACCTGCCCAAGCTCTCCGTCGCTCCGGACGGCCGCCTCGACGCCCTCTACTTCGACCGTCGCGCGGACCGGGACAACCTCATGAACGAGGTGTCCTTCCAGTACTCGGTCGACGACGGGAAGAAGTTCTCGCAGCGGATCCGCCTCTCGGATCGGGGCTTTGACTCGCGGATCGGCTTCGGCACCGAGCGTGGGCTGCCCGACCTCGGCAGCCGCCTCGGGCTGCTCTCGACCGACGACCGCGCGCTGGGTGTCTGGACGGACACCCGCGCCGGCACGCGGACATCAGGCAAGCAGGATCTCGCCGAGCGGGTCGTCGCATTCAGCGATCCGCCACGCCTGTCCGGCGCGCTCGAGGCACTCCTGCGATACGGCGGCATCGCGGTTGCGATCGCCGGACTGCTTCTGCTGCTGGTATGGCTGCTCGGGCAGCGGGCGGGGGACGCCCTGGCTCGATTCACCTTCGCCGGTCGGTAGCGCGCGTCGTGGCTCACCGGTCTGCAACGGCCGCTGAGGTGTCCACCCCGTATCCCCGCTTCTGGAAGACGGTCGGGAGCAGGCCGGCGCGCCGGCGCCCCGGCGTGGTCGCCGACCGTGAGTGGGCACCGGGCGAACGGCCGCTGCGGCTCGTCGTGGTCGGGAAGGGCGGCGCCGGAAAGTCGGTGATCGCGGGCACGATGGCGCGGATGCTCGCTCGGCGCGGGCGCAAGGTGCTGGCGCTCGACACCGACACGCTGCCCGGCCTGGCGCTCAGCCTCGGGGCCGAGCCGTCCCCCACGCCGCCGCTGACCGCTGCGGTCGACAAGGCGGAGGGAGGCTGCTGGCGGCTCAAGCGCGGGATCGGGCCCGTGCGCGCGGTGCAGCGGTTCTCCACACGAGCTCCGGACGGCGTGCGCGTGCTCGAGGTGGGAGACCAGTCGAGCGGGCGGGGCCCGCCACCCACCCCAACCGCCCCCACATTCTCATAACAGGGTCCCATCCTGCCCGGAGCGACAGGGGGCGGGGGG
>JBPCJI010000086.1:0-2970 GCA_051005475.1 Thermoleophilaceae bacterium | reverse complement strand
GTGAGCATGTGGTCGATCTGGAACGAGCCGAACCAGCCGGGCTGGCTGCGCCCGCAGGCCCGGAACGTGGGGGGCCGCACGATACCCGCCTCGCCGCGCGTCTACCGCGGCCTGCAGGACGCCGGCTACGGCGGGCTGGTGGCCAGCGGCCACGGCCGGGACACGATCGTGCTGGCCGAGACCGCCCCACGCGGCACGGCCCGGCTGAACAAGGTGAGCCCGATGCGCCCGCTGCTCTTCATCCGCGAGCTCTACTGCCTGGACGGTCGGCTGCGCCCCTATGGGGGCAGGGCGGCGCGCGTGCGCGGCTGCCCCGTTAACGCCGCCGGCCGGCGGCGGTTCACCGCCGACCATCCGGGTCTCTTCGCCTCCACGGGCTGGGCCCACCACCCCTACGGCCTCGAGGTGTCGCCTTCGACCCCGGACCTTCAGCCCGACCAGGTCACGTTGGTCGTCCTGCACCGCCTGACCGGCACGCTCGACCGCATCTTCCGGCGCTACGGGGTGAACCGCCGGCTGCCGATCTGGCTGACCGAGTACGGCTACCAGACCGACCCCCCGGATCCGATCATCGGCGTGCCCTGGCCGCGCCAGGCCGCTTGGATCAACGAGGCCGACTACCTGGCCCACCGCAACCGCCGCGTGCGCTCGGTGGCGCAGTTCCTGCTGACCGACGACGCGCCCGACCGCAGGGTGCCCCCGAGCGACCCGCGCTACTACGGGAGC
Organism: Thermoleophilaceae bacterium; assembly: GCA_051005475.1. Classification (GTDB taxonomy): domain Bacteria; phylum Actinomycetota; class Thermoleophilia; order Solirubrobacterales; family Thermoleophilaceae; genus JAAYBF01. Next base: position 2,244 of record JBPCJI010000086.1, on the reverse strand, counting down.
ACGTTCCAGTCGGGCCTCGCGACCATCGAGGGTCGCCGCAAGCCGTCGTTTCGCGCATACCAGGTCCCGATCCACGCGAGCCGCTCGCGCGTGGGGCGCGGGAAGACGCTGGACCTGTACGGCCAGCTTCGGCCCGCCCGCAACGGCTCCTCCCTGACGGCTGACATCGAGTTTCGCCCCGAGACCTCGCGCAGCTGGAGATTGGTTCGACGGGTAGCGGTGCGCAGCTTCCGCAACAGCCTGCTCGCCCCGGTGCGCATGCTGCGCTCGGGCTCCCTGCGGCTCACCTGGCGCGACCCGGCCGCCCCCGGCGCGCTGCAGCGCTCACGCGCGGTGACGGTGCGGGTTGAGCGACCGCGCCCGCGCCCGCGCACGCGCACGCGCACGCGCTAGCTGCGCTTCGCAGGTCATCGACGAGAACGCCGACCACTCATGCTCTCCGCCATGCGAACCGCGGACGATCCCGCGCGACCTGTTCGCCCGGCCGATCCTCCGTCGAAAAGGGTGCCCGGCATAGCGGTTGTGATCGCGGGGTGTCTCGCCCTCGCCGCGCTGTCCCTGCTCGGACCGGCCGCACCCACCTACGATCCCTGGGCCTGGCTCAACTGGGGGCGACAGACCGCCGAGCTCAACCTCGTCACCGACGGTGGGCCATCGTGGAAGCCGCTCCCGGTCGTCTTCACGACGCTGTTCTCGCTCGTGGGGGACGACGTCGCGCCTTATCTCTGGCTCTGGATCGCGCGCGCGGGGAGCCTGTTCGCGGCGGCGATGACGTTCAGGCTGGCGCGCCGGCTCGCTGACCGGGGCGGGCCGCGGACGGGGTCGTGGGTGCCCGGCGTGGTCGGGGGCCTCGCGGCCGTGGCGGCGCTGGTCGCGAGCACGCGGTTCGTGCACGACTCGCTGCGCGGCAACTCCGAGGGGCTCCTGGTCGGATTGGTCCTGTGGGCCTTCGAGCGTCATCAGGACGGCCGCCGCGATCACGCTCTCTACCTGGCCTTCGCGGCCGCCCTGCTGAGGCCCGAGGTATGGCCGTTCCTGGGTCTCTACGGCCTCTTCCTGTGGCTGCGCGAGCCCGAGCTGCGCCTGCGCGCCGCGATTCTCGGCGTGCTCGTGCCGGCGTTCTGGTTCCTGCCCGAGCTGTGGGGCTCGGGTGACCCGCTGAGGGCCTCCAGCCGCGCCGCGACCCCCAACCCCAACAGCCCCGCGAACGCCGATCAGCCGGCGCTCGAGGTCATTCTGCGGCTCTCCGACGCGGTCGTGGCGCCGGTGCGGGCGAGCGCTTTCGTGGGCGGGCTCTACGCCGTCTACGTCTTCCTGCGCCGGCGAGAGGAGCGCGGGACGCTGGCGCTGACGGCGCTCGGGGCTGGCTGGCTGGGCCTCGTGGCCGCGATGACGGCAGGCGGCTACTCCGGCAACACCCGCTACCTGATCGTCCCGATCGCCGTGACGGTGGTGGTCGCGGGCGTCGGGGTGGCGCGGACGCTGCAGGGAGCGATGGTGCTCGGTCGCCGCCTTCCGGGCGGACCGCGGCTGGCGGTGGCGGCCGCGATCGCCCTCGGTCTCGTGCTGAGCTGGCCGTTCGCGCACAAGAAGGGCGCCGACCTGCTCGAGGTCGCCCGCGATGTGCGCAGCGAGGAGCGGATCTGGGACGACCTCGGCACGGTGGTGAAACGGGCGGGAGGGGCGGATGCGATCCGGGAGTGCCGGGGCCTGTACACCGCCCCCTTCCTCACCCAGCTCGTCGCCTACGAGCTGCGCGTGCCGAGCATCAGGGTGGGGATCCGGCGCACGATCCCGCCGGCGGCAATCATGCAGGGACGCACGAGCGACGTGGCCCCGCTGCTGCCAAAGCCGACCGATCCGCGCTTTCGGCTCGCCGGGTCACAGGGCAGCTGGAGGCTCCTCACCGTTGCGCCCGAAGGGCCCGGGAGATGCCCGGCCGCAGAAGGCGCAGCGGGGTCGGACGGACGTCCAGGTTGAGCCCCTCGAAGTCGGCTCCCGGCACACAACGCGTCGAAGTGATTTCACATGCTTCGATACCGCCCCCTCCTCCTGCTCTCCGTCCTTGCCCTCTGCCTGGCCTTCGTGCCGGTCGCACGCGCCGGGGTATCCCTGCCCCAGCTCCCCACGCTGCCCCAGGTCCCCACCCTGCCGTCGATCCCCAAGGCGCCCCCGATCCCCACCCCGCCCCAAGACCCACGCGGCGTCGATCCCAGCTCTCCCAATCCGCTGATCGGCCAGAGG
>JBPCJI010000085.1:0-5496 GCA_051005475.1 Thermoleophilaceae bacterium | reverse complement strand
CTGGCGATGAAGTCCTGGACGAACTGCTTGTCGGCCAGCGGGCCTCCGAAGGCCTCACGCGAATGGGCGCGCTCGCACATCAGCTCGAAGGCGCGCTCCGCCGATCCGATCGCGCGCATGCAGTGGTGGATCCGGCCCGGGCCGAGACGCGCCTGAGCGATCGAGAAGCCCTCCCCCCGCGCGCCGAGCAGGTTCGCCTGCGGCACGCGCGCGTCCTCGTAGCGGACCTCCCAGTGCCCGGGGCCGGCGTCGTGGCCCATCACGGAGACGGGTCGCACCCCGGTGAAGCCCGCTGTCCCGACCGGTACCAAGATCATGCTCGCCCGCCTGTGCGGCGCGGCGTCGGGGTCGGTGACCACCATCGCGATCGCCACCGCGGCACCGTTGTAGCCCGAGGTGAACCACTTGTGGCCGTTGATCACCCAGTCCCCCCCGTCCAGCTCGGCACGGGCGGCCAGCGCGGTGGGGTCCGAGCCGGAGGTCTCGGGCTCGGTCATCGAGAAGCAGGAGCGCACGTGGTCGTGCAGCAGCGGCTCGAGCCAGCGCTCCTGCTGCTCCGGCGTGCCGTACTCGGCCAGGATCTCCATGTTCCCCGTGTCGGGTGCCGAGCAGTTGAACACCATCGGGGCGGCGGGGCTGCGCCCCATCTCCTCGCACAGCATCCCGTACTCCCAGCAGGTGAGGCCGGGCCCGTACTCCTCATCGGCCACGAAGAGGTTCCACAGGCCCTCCTCGCGCGCCCGGTCGCGCAACCCGACGAGGATCTCGGGGTAGGCCACGCCCGGACCGACCTCCGCGTCCAGCGCAGTCAGCAGCTCGTGCTCGACGGGCATCACCTTCCCCTCGATGAAGCCGCGGAGTCGCTCGCGCAGCTCGGCGACCCGGTCGGAGGGTGCGAAGTCCATCGCCGCGAAGGCTACTTCAGCGCCCTCTGGCCTCCTGCTACTTCAGCAGCCCTCTGGCCTCTGCGCCTCAGCGCCCTCTGGCCTCTGCGCCCGAAGGGGCTCGCGCGGCGGCCCCGCCCACCCGGGCGGGGCCGCACACTACGCGCGCCTGGCTAGAAGTCCAGGATCTGCGCTTCGTCCGCGCGAACCGCCGCGATCTTGGTGTTGGTGGCTGTGGTGAACGGCGGCTGGCTGAACAGGTTCAGGCCTGCGCTGCCCTCGGCCTTGCACAGCACGCTGGCGTCGAAGGGGCTGCTCTGGAAGTGCGCCTGCAGCAGCGCGAGCGAACCGGTGTTCGCGGCGTTCCCCCCGGGGGCCAGCGCAACGGTGGCCCGGTCCTCACTCGTCCCGGTGCGCAGGAAGCACACGGCCTTCAGCGTGCCCGTGGCGCTGTTTGACGCAGTCACCTTGGCGGAGACGATGTAGGCGCCGGCGGGAAGGGTGATCTTGCCGATCAGCGTCTCGTTCCCGGTGAATCCCTTTGCTGCCTTCTGCGCGGCAAAGAACGCACGCGTCGTCACCTGGGAGACCGACCTGCCGCCCACCCTGTCGGCAACCTTGGCCTTCGGCACCTTGCCTACCCTCGACTCCTTGATCTGCCTGCCGCCCAGGCTGTCCCTGCGTACGTCGACACCGGTCAGCGACCCGTTCTTGACGTCTCGTCCGGTGATGGTGAGCGCGTAGGCACTGCCTCCCAGCGCGACGAACAGGGCAATCAGCGCAACTAACATCGCCGGCGACGGCTTGCGCCTCAGTACTCGTTTCATACGACCTCCAGTCGGTTGTGCGGCGCATCCGAGCTGCGCCTTCCCCTGCCTTAAACCTCGAATCTACAGCAGGTGCGCTGCCCAGTTCAAGCCACAAGCGCGGTTAGCGGCCCAGCTCCAGCAGGCCCCACGTCACGAGCGCCGTCAGGAGCCCTCCGCCGAGAATCGCGGCCAGGAGTCGGGCGGCGTGCGCTGCGCCGGGACCGGCGTCGGGTGGCCCCTCCTGCGGCGCCATGTCGGCCTCCAGCAGCACGTCGTGGGCGGCCTGGGAGCCGCTTTGTGGCACCAGCACGTCCCGCGGTCCCGCCGCGAGGAAGTCGGGGACGTCGAACCCGGCGCTGCGGCGCAGGAGGCTGGGTACCCCCTCCTCCAGCAGCATCCCCTGGATCAGCTCCGCCTCGGCCTGGTTGCGCCCGCCCGCGACACGCACGAGATCGCCCTCCGCGTACAACGGGTTGATCTTCCGCGCGCGCCCGTGGGCCTCGCTGCGGGGAGCCTCCACCGGGTCCGCCCCCACGTAGACCAACGGCATCTTGCAGGCACTGCAGAAGCGCTCCTCGAGCGAGTACCGCAGCGCGCAAGAGGGACAGGCGAGCGGTTCCCCGGAGCCCGTCATCCGTCGAGAACGAGCTCCTCCTCGACCACCTGGCCGTCGGTGATGCGCCAGGCTCGCACGACCGGCTCCCCGCCCGCGAGGGAGACGATCAAGTAGGTCCAGTGGGGGTAGTGGGCCAGGTTGATGTCGGTCTGCGACGGCTCGGCGGCGCTGCGCGGGTGCGAGTGGTAAACACCGACCTCGTACCCCTCGTCATCGAGCTCGTTCGTCGCCAGGAGGCTCTTCGAGTCCAGCTCGAAGGCGTAGGGCGACTTGCGTGGATTCTCGGCACGGACCACCTCCTGCACGAGGCCCTCGGCCGCCCGGACGTAGCCGCAGCACTCGTTAGGAGCTTCCTCGTGGGCGTGGTCGACCAGGGCGTTCCACTGTTCCCGGCTCATCCTCATGCGCCCTAGACTACGGGAGGTTCTTGCCGGTTCACTGATCCGCACGCCGGGTTGGAGCGCAGACCAAAGGGATGGAGATCGCGCCAAGAAATTCCGGCCTTCGGCTCCCCCCTTCCGCCCTCGGGCTGCGACGAGAAGACGGTGAAGCTCGGCAAGCCCGGGGACTTCAAGTACTTCTGCACGTTCCACCGTTTCATGGAAGGCACCGTAGAGGTGGTGGAGTAGCCTGATGTCGATGGCGTTTCTATCCCCATCCCCGATCGAGCTGATGATGATCGCGATCATCGCCCTGATCGTGCTCGGCCCGAGCCGGCTTCCGGAGGCGGCACGCTCGCTCGGCAAGGGAATGCGCGAGATGCGCAACTCCTTCCAGAGCGGCGGCGGCGACGACGACGACGATCGCGGCGAGAAGCGCGACCCCGGCCCGCACGACGACGATCCCGAGGACGGAGGCGCGGACGACGACGCCTCGTTCGACGAGCTCGAGGACGGCGACCGGCCCGAGCCCACCGCCTCCGAGCCCGCCACCTCTGAGCCCACCGCCCCCACCGAGCGCGAGAGCGTCGGCGCCCCGGAGCGCTGACCGGCCGCCAACCGGCGGCATCACGGTCCTACCAGAACGACGCGGTCTCGAGCGTCCCGTCCGCCTCGAGCTCGTCGAGGCTCTTGGTGTAGACGCCCGAGCTGAGGTACTTCCAACCGTCGTCGCAGACCACGAAGACGACGTTCCCCTCGTCGAGCTCGCCGGCCACGCGGACGGCGATGGAGGCGATCGCGCCGCTCGAGACCCCCGCGAAGAGCCCCTCGTCCTCCAGCAGCCGTTTCGTCCAGACGACGGAGTCGCGGTTGGACACGAAGATCTTCCTGTCGAGCAGCGAGAGGTCCACGATCGGCGGGATGAAGCCGTCCTCGAGTGAGCGCAGCCCCTGCACCAGCTCTCCCTGAAGCGGCTCGGCGGCCACGATCAGCGTGTCGGGATCGCGCTCCTTGAGCCGGCGGGCATTGCCCATCAGGGTGCCCCCGGTGCCGAGACCGGCCACGAAGGCGGTGACCTCCTCGAGCTCTTCGAGGATCTCCGGCGCCGTGCCGTGGTAGTGGGCGTCGGGGTTCGCCTGGTTGCCGTACTGGTAGGGCATGTAGTAGGAGGAGTCGCCCTCCGCCATCTCGAGGGCCATCGCGACCGCGCCGTTGGAGCCCTCTCCGCCGGGCGAGTAGACGATCTCCGCGCCGTACATGCGCAGCAACTGGGTGCGCTCCTCGGTCACGTTGTCGGGCATCACCACCTTGAGTGGATAGCCCTTGCGCTTGCAGATCATCCCGAGCGAGATCCCGGTGTTGCCCGAGGTGGGCTCGAGGATCGTCTGGCCGGGGCGGATCGCTCCCTTCTCCTCGGCGTCCTCGATCATCGCCCGCGCCACGCGGTCCTTGACCGACCCGGTCGGGTTGTAGGACTCGAGCTTTGCGTAGATCCGCACGCCGGGCTTCGGCGACAGGCGCTTCAGCTCCACCAGCGGCGTGTTGCCGATCGAGCGGACAATGTCGCCGTACCTGCCACCGCAGGGCCGGTTCTCGAGGCCGGGAGGAACCATCGCTTCAGAAAGTGTAGCGGCGCCCGCGAGGCTATCTACGCAGTGGAGGCTGCCGGTCTCCGCCCGCCATCGCCGGCAGGATCACGAGGGTGTCCTCGGGCTTCACCGCGGTCCCCAGTCCGTCGAGCACCCGCACGTCCTCGTCGTTCAGGTAGACGTTGACATAGCGGTTGAGGCTTCCGTCCTCCCCGAACAGCTGTCCCCGGGTGGCGGGATGCTGCTCGACCAGCGCCCGCAGCACCTCGCCGACGTCCGCGCCCTCGGCCGAGACCTCCTTCTCGCCGCCGGTGGAGGGGCGAAGGACCGGCGGAATCTTGATCTTGCTCACGGGTGAGAGCCTACTGTCCACGCGCCCGTAGGCAGCCCACTACCCGGCGCAGAAGTCCTCGTAGTCGGGAAAGTCGCCCATCTCCTCGTCCGAGATCGAGTCTGGCTCGCGCGAGCAGATCGGGCACTCGGGGTCACGGCGGACCTTCAGGTTCGTGAAGGTCGTGCTGAGCGCCTCGTAGAGCAGCAGGCGGCCGACGAGCGGCTCGCCGGAGCCGGTCACGAGCTTGACCACCTCGATCGCCTGGAGCACGCCCATCACGCCCGGGAGCGCTCCGAGCACTCCGTTGGCACCGCACGAGGGCGCCAGCTCGGCGGGCGGAGGAGTCGGGTACAGGCAGCGGTAGCAGGGTCCCTCGTAGGGCGCGAACACCGAGATCTGCCCGTCGAACCCGAGTATCGAAGCGGAGACCACGGGGATCTTCAGCCGCACGCTCGCGTCGTTGAGCAGGTAGCGGGTGGGGAAGTTGTCCACCCCGTCGACGATCACGTCGTAGCCCTCGATGATCTCCATGATGTTCGAGGCGTCCAGCCGCGTCTGGTACTTGGCCACATCGACGTCCGGGTTGATCTCGTGGATCGCCTGCTCGGCGGAGTCCACCTTTGACATGCCGATGCGGTCGTTGGAGTGCGCGACCTGGCGCTGGAGGTTTGACAGGTCGACGACGTCGTCATCCACGATTCCGAGCGTCCCGACCCCGGCCGCGGCCAGGTAGAGGGCGGTCGGCGAGCCGAGGCCCCCGGCTCCCAGGAGCAGCACCTTGGCGTCGAGCAGCCTGAGCTGGCCCTCGATCCCGATCTCGGGGACCAGCAGGTGTCGGGAGTAGCGCTCGCGTTGCTCGGCGGTCAGGCGCCGCGGGACCTCGA
>JBPCJI010000084.1:0-2740 GCA_051005475.1 Thermoleophilaceae bacterium | reverse complement strand
TGCTGCGCAGCCTGTTTCCCCGGCCCGGCTGAGGCAGATGCCGGCGATGCGTGTTGCATACCTGTGCGCCGACCCCGGGATCGCCTACGGCGGCACCAAGGGCGCGAGCACGCACATACACGAGGTGGTGCGCGCCCTGGCGGCGCAGGGTGCTGATGTGCTGTTGATGGTGGCTCACTCCGCCGACTCTCCGCCACCGCCACCGGATGGGGTTACCGTGGAAGCTCTGCCGGGTCCCGGAAAGCGTTCCTCGGTGACCGAGCGTCTCGACGCCGAGGACATGCGTGCCCGATGGCTTGAGCGGCGGCTGGGGGCCTGGGGGGCCCACATCCTCTACGAGCGCCTCGCGCTGCACGCCGGTGCGGGCGGGACCGCCGCCCGCGCGATGGGCATCCCACACGTTGTCGAGCTGAACGCTCCGCTGGTGCATGAAGCCGCTACCTATCGTCGGCTCGAGGAGCCAGAGGCCGCACGGCGGCTTGAGACGGCCACGCTCTCGGGAGCGTCTCTGGTGCTCGCCGTGAGCGCCCCCCTGGTATCTCACGCGCGGCGGTGCGGCGCCCGCAAGGTCGTGCTGATGCCCAACGCTGTGAGGCTCGAGCGGTTTCCATTGCTCGCGCCGGCGGAAGGCCCGACCACCGCGGTGTTCGCCGGCACGCTGCGTCCGTGGCACGGCGTGGACACCATCGCGAGCGCGTGGGAGCGACTCGGCGAGCACGCCCCGCGGCTGGTGGTGGTGGGCGACGGGCCAGGGCGAGCGCGCTTGGAAGCGGTGGGAGCCGAGGTCACGGGCGCTCTCCCTCCCTAGGCTGTGCCAGATCGGCTGGCCTCTGCCCACATAGGGCTGGCGCCCTACGCTCCCGACTCCCCTTCCTCCTTCTCACCGCTCAAGCTCTTCGAGTACCTGGCGGCCGGACTGGCGGTCGTAGCCGCCGACCTACCGGGGGTGAGCGACATCGTGGACTCCGAGACGGCCATGCTGATCCCTCCCGGGGACGGGGTCGCCCTGGCCGAGGCCGTCCAGGCCCTGGCCGCTGACCCTGCGCGACGCGCGGCGCTGGGTCGGGCAGGGCGGGCGCGCGTGGTTGCCGAGCACACCTGGGAGCGGCGGGCGCGGGATATCCTGGCGCACTTCGAGGAGCTCAGCGCGAGGGCGGCGTACAGGTGAACTCAACCGGGCGCCTGCTGCGCCCGTTCGTCACGAGGCAGTGGCGCTACCTGGCGGCCGCGACTGTGTCGACGGTCGTCGTGGCCGCGGCCGAACTGGCCAGGCCGCTCCCGTTGGCTCTGGTCATCGACCGCCTGCTCGACGGCCGGCGAGCGCCCTTCGACCTGAGCTCCGAGGACGTGAGGCTCCTCACCATCGTGGCTGCCCTCGTGCTCGGCGTCGCGCTCGCCGATGCCCTCGCCCAGTACGTAGCCGATGTCCGCCTCAAGCGAGCGGGTGAGCGCATCATGCACGACCTGCGAGCTGCCACCTACTCACATCTGCAGCGCCTTTCGCTCTCCTATCACGAGCGCCGTCACGCGGGCGACCTCGTGACACGCATCACCGGCGACGTGAACGCCGTGGGCACCGTTTTCTCCGACTCGCTGGGCTCGATCGCCGCCTCGGTGCTGAGTCTTCTGGGCATGCTCGTGGTGAGTTTCTTCATCGACCCGGTGCTCGCCATGGCCGCCTTCTTCGTGGCGCCCATCCTTGCGCTGCTCACGTTCCGCTTCCGTCGCAGGTTGCGCACCGCAGCGCGCCGTCAGCGCAAGAAGGAGGGGGAGATCGCCTCGATGGCCACGGAGGCCCTGTCGGCCATGCGCGAGGTCAAGGCATTCGGCTCTGAGGACTTCGAGCACGGTCGCGTTCTGCAGAAGAGCCGCGAGCGCCAGGAAGCCGGAATCGAGGCCTCCCGGATCGAGAGCAGGTTCACCGGCGTGATCGACGTGCTGGGCGCGGTGGGCACAGCTCTCGTCCTGGTCGTCGGCGTTCTGCGGGTGGCCAGCGGAGCGGTGTCCCCGGGCGAGCTCGTGGTGATGGCCTCCTATGTGCGCCGGATCTACCGTCCGTTGCGTGACATCGCCAAGCAGTCGGCACGCATCTCCAGCGCCATGGCCCGGGCCGACCGGGTGGCCGAAGTGCTGGCGACCGACGAGGTGCTTCCCGAGCCGCCGGGCGCCTACCACGGCCGACGAGCGGCGGGCGAGGTGACCTTCGAGGGCGTGTCTTTCGCTTACGATCCTGCGCGACCCGCGCTCATCGACCTGTCCCTGCACGTGCCCGTGGGGGAGAAGATTGCCATCTTGGGCCGCTCGGGCGCCGGCAAGTCAACGGTCGCGGCGCTCATCGCCCGCTTCTACGACCCGCTTGAGGGCGAGGGCCGCGTGCTCATCGACGGCCGCGACGTACGTTCGTGCTCCTTGTCTTGGCTGCGGGGACAGGTTGGGCTCGTCCTCCAGGACACTGTGCTCTTCACGGGCACGGTGGACGACAACATCGCCTATGGCCTGGACGCCGACCGCGAGCGGGTGGTAGCTGCGGCCAAGGCGGCCGGGGCGCACGCCTTCATCTCCGAGCTTCCCGAGGGCTACGACACCACACTCGGCCCGCGCGCCGTCGGGCTCTCCGGCGGTCAGCGCCAGCGAATAGCCGTCGCCCGCACGCTCCTGCGCGATCCACCCGTCCTGGTGCTGGACGAGCCCACCACCGGCCTCGACCGCCAGAGCGAAACGCAGGTGCTCGAGGGTCTCG
>JBPCJI010000083.1:0-4135 GCA_051005475.1 Thermoleophilaceae bacterium | reverse complement strand
GTTCGGGCGCGACGCGGGTCAGGGGCTCACGCTGGCGGTGTTCATGTTCGTGCTCTACATACCGCTCGGGTATGCCACGGACTCCGCGATCCACCGCTTCCGGCAGCGAAAACGCCAGTAGTCTGCGGGCCCATGGAGGTCCGCATGTTCACCGTCGGCCCGGTGCAGGAGAACTGCTTCCTGCTGCGGCGCGAGGGCTCCGACCGCGCGCTGATGGTCGACCCGGGGGAGGAGGCGCCAAAGCTCCTCGCTGTCGTGGAGCAGCTCGGGGTGACCCTCGACGGCATTCTCCTGACCCACACACACTTCGACCACGTCGGAGCGGTCGCCCCGGTCGCGAGGGCCACCGGCGCCGAGGTGTGGGTGCCCGAGATCGAGAAGTTCGTGCTCGCCGACATCAACCGCTTCGTTCCCGGGCCGGGGTTCGGCCCGTTCGAGAGCTGGGAGGCCGAGCACACCGTCGCGGGCGGGGAGACGCTCGAGCTGGCGGGCTTTCAGATCGACGTCCTGTTCACACCCGGGCACAGCCCGGGCCACGTGAGCTACTCGTTCGCCGAGCAGGAGGCGATCTTCTCCGGCGACGTGCTGTTCCAGGGCTCGGTCGGCCGCACAGACCTGCCGGGTGGGGACGGGCCGACCCTCCTCCGATCGATCCGCACGCTGCTCGACACGCTCCCGGGCGCCACCACGGTGCATCCCGGGCACATGGGCCTGACCACCCTCGGTGCCGAACGGACTTCCAACCCGTTCCTCGCCGAGCCGGCCCGCTAGCGGATGTCCGCCGGCAAGCTCCAGGCCCCGCGGGGGACTTTCGACGTGCTGCCCGAGGAGGGGCTGAAGCGCCGCGAACTCTACCGGCGTACCTGGGCGGTGCTCGGGCGCGGGGGCTACCGCCCCTTCGACTCGCCGGCCTTCGAGGACACAGAGCTCTTCAAGCGCGGGGTGGGGGAGTCCACCGACATCGTGCGCAAGGAGATGTTCTCCTTCGAGGATCAGGGCGCTCGCTCGCTCACGCTTCGCCCGGAGGGGACCGCCCCGGTGTGCCGCGCCTACGTGGAGCACGGCATGCACAAGCTTCCCCAGCCGGTGAAGCTCTGGTACTGGGGCCCGTTCTTTCGCCACGAGCGCGCCCAGGCGGGCCGCTATCGCCAGTTCTCGCAGGTCGGGATCGAGGCGCTGGGCTCCGATGACCCCTCCCTCGACGCCGAGGCGGTGCTGTTGCTGGCCGAGCTGCTCGAGGCCGCGGGCGTGCGCGAGACCACGCTCAGGATCTCGAGCCTCGGCACCCGCGAAAGCCGCGAGGCCTACCTGGCCGGGCTGCGCCGCTACCTGCGCGAGCACGAAGGCGATCTCTCCGAGGATATGCGCGCCCGCATCGAGCAGAATCCGCTGAGGGCCTTCGACGCCGGCCACGAGGGCACCCGCGCGGTGATGACCGGCGCCCCGCGGCTGCTCGAGAACCTCTCGCCGGAGGACACGGAGCACTTCGCCGAGGTGCGCGAGCTGCTCGACGACGCGGGGGTGAGCTACGACGTCGACCCGACGCTCGTGCGGGGCCTCGACTACTACACACGCACGGTCTTCGAGTTCGAGAGCCCAAAGCTGGGCGCCCAGAGCGGCGTCGGCGGCGGGGGGCGCTACGACGGCCTCGTGCAGGAGCTCGGCGGCCCGCCTACCCCGGGTGTCGGCTGGGCGGCCGGCATCGAGCGGATGCTGCTGGCGTCTGAGACCAGGTTCCCCGGCACGCCCCGGCCGGTGTTCGTGGCGATCGAGGAGGCCGGCACGCGCCGTGCGGCGTTTGGCCTTGTGACCGCCCTGCGCGAGGCGGGGATACGCTCGGAGGTCGAGCAGGCCGGGCGCTCGCTCAAGGGCCAGATGAAGCACGCGAGCCGGATCGAGGCCCGCGCCGTGGCGATCGTGGGCGAGGGCATCGAGTGGAGGGACATGGACACCGGTGAGCAGCGACCGGTGACGGGCGTGCAGGAGGCGGTGCGGATCGCGGTGGGGCTGGACGCATGAGCACCCCGACCTTCGACAACCGCTACCGCACCGCGTGGGCCGGCCTTGCCCGCTCCGAGCATGCGGGCAGCGAGCTGCGAGTGGCCGGCTGGGTGCACCGCCGGCGCGACCACGGCGGCCTCATCTTCCTCGATCTGCGCGACCGCGAGGGGCTGCTGCAGCTCGTGATCCATCCCGAGGCCGCGCAGGCCCACGAGGCCGCCCACCGGTTGCGCTCCGAGGACGTGATCTCGGTCGCGGGCACCCTGGTCGAGCGCTCGCAGGACACCGTGAATCCCGACCTGCCGACAGGGGAGGTCGAGCTGCGCGTGAGCTCCTTCGACCTGCTCGCCGACGCAGAGACGCCGCCGTTCCAGATCGACGAGGACGAGCCGGTGGGGGAGGAGCTGCGACTGCAGTACCGCTACCTCGATCTGCGCAAGCGGCCGATGGCAGAGGCGCTCGTGCTGCGCCACCGCGTGGTGTCGGCGATCCGGCGGCACCTGTAGGCGCAGGGCTTCCTGGACATCGAGACGCCGATCCTCACGCGCTCGACGCCCGAGGGCGCGCGCGACTACCTCGTGCCGAGCCGCCCGCAGCCCGGCTCCTGGTACGCGCTGCCCCAGTCTCCGCAGCTTTTCAAGCAGCTTCTGATGATGAGCGGCTTCGAGCGCTACTACCAGATCGCCCGCTGCTTTCGCGACGAGGACCTGCGCGCCGACCGCCAGCCCGAGTTCACCCAGCTCGACATGGAGCTGGCGTTCGTGGACGAGGAGGACGTGATCGCCACGTGCGACCGCCTGATGGGCGAGGTCCTGGCGGTGGGGGGCATCGAGGCGCCTCCCGAGGTCGAGCGTTTGACCTACGACGAGTCGATGCTCCGTTATGGCTCTGACCGCCCGGACCGCCGCATCCCGATCGAGATCGCCGACCTCGGCGAGGTCTTCGCCGCCTCGGAGTTCAAGGTCTTCAGCGGCGCGCTCGGCGCCGGCGGGGTGGTGCGCGGGCTGAGCGCCACCGGGGAGTTCCCCCGCAGCCGCTTCGATTCCCTGACCGAGCGCGCGCAGTCACTGGGCGCGAAGGGGCTCGTGTGGGGAGTGCTCGAGCCCGGCGGCTGGCGCTCACCGGTGGCCAAGTTCCTCTCGGAGGATGAGATCGCGGGAATGGTGGCGGCCACCGGTGCGCAGGAGGGCGACGCGATCCTCGTCGTGGCAGACGCCGCCGCCACGGCCGCCCACGTGCTCGGCGAGCTGCGCCTGGAGGTCGGCGAGCCGGCCGCCGGGCACGACCTGGTGTGGGTGGTCGACTTCCCCATGTTCGGGTGGAACGAGGAAGGGCGCCGCTGGGATGCCCTGCACCACCCCTTCACCGCACCGAGCGGGGACCTCGACGCAGACCCCGGGAGCTGGCGCAGCCGGGCCTATGACCTGGTGATGGACGGGACCGAGATCGGCGGCGGCTCGATCCGGATCAGCACTCCGGAGCTGCAGTCGAAGGTCTTCGGCGCGCTGGGGATGTCACCCCAGGAGGCCGAGGAGCGCTTCGGGTTCCTCCTGCGCGCGCTGAAGTACGGCGCGCCGCCCCACGGGGGCATCGCCTTCGGCCTCGACCGCATCGTCGCGCTGCTTGCGGGGCGCGAGTCGATCCGCGAGGTGATCGCCTTCCCCAAGACCGCCAGTGGCGCCGACCCGCTGACCGGCGCGCCCGCCCCCGTCGACGCCCGCCAGCTGCGCGAGCTCGGGCTGCGCGCGCAGGCGCCGCCTGCAAAGGCGCCGCCCGCGGGGTAAACGCTGGTGTCGGGACCGCCGGCCGTGCTAGCGTTCGCCTCAAGCTCTAGCTTGTACGCCAGCCGGCCCATCACGTTGAGCCAACATCACCGGGATGGGAGTCCGACTCGGGGCGTGCCAGGCGTTCGCCGCCAGGTCACGTTCCGGAGGACACCCACGCTTGCTACACGCAGGCCCAACTTCCGAGCTGGCAGCGGCAAGCTGGAGCGACTTCTCCCGTAAAGTGGGTCAATGACGGCTCGCACCGCAGTTCCCGGCGGGGACATGCTCCGGGATCACCTGGAGCACCCGCGCGGCCGCGGCGGGCTGGCGCGCTCGCCCCACTGCGGAGCGGCGGGCGGCGCCGCGTG
>JBPCJI010000082.1:0-3407 GCA_051005475.1 Thermoleophilaceae bacterium | reverse complement strand
ACTCGCGGCACTTGGCATTGAACTCCGCCACTCCGTAGCGCTCGATGTCCTCCTTGCTCTTGAAGCCGAGCTGTCGCTCGACCTCGAGCTCGACCGCGAGCCCGTGGCAGTCCCAGCCGGCCTTGCGGTGCACGAGCCGTCCGCGCATCGTTTGAAAGCGCGGGAAGACGTCCTTGAAGGCGCGGCTCAGCACATGATGGGAGCCCGGGCGCCCGTTGGCCGTCGGCGGGCCCTCATAGAAGACGTAGGGCTCGGCGCCCTGGCGGCGGCGGATCGACTCACCGAACACGTCCCGCTCGCGCCAGCGCTGGAGGATCTCCTCCTCAAGGAGCGGAAAGGACTGCCGGGGGTCGACTGGTTGGTAGCGGGCCACGGGGCGCACGATTATGAAGCCGCCGAGCGGCGCCGGAAGGCTGGCCCGGCGCGTACACGTGAACTACACGTCAGGTGTACCATTGGTGTATGCCCAGGGTGCGGACCAATATCGAGATCGAACAGACCTACGTGGACGCGATCATGGACCGCTTCGGGGCGCGTACCAAGACAGAGGCCGTGGAGCTCGCGCTGCGCCATCTCGCCGGCCAGCCCATGACCCGAGAGCAGGCACTGGCGATGAGGGGAGCGCACGCGTTCTCGCAGACGCCCCGGGACACTCCGCCCCGCGGGGCGGAGTGATCCTCGTTGACACGTCCGCCTGGGTCGAGTACGACCGTGCCACCGGAAGCGCGGTCGACCAGCGCCTCGCGCAGCTGATCGCGACCGGGGGGCCGGTCGCGGTCACCGAGCCGGTCGTGATGGAGGTCCTCGCGGGCGCCCGCACCGACGAGCGGGAATCGGACCTGCGCAGAATGCTCGAGCGCTTCGACCTGCTCAATTTCGACGTCCCCACGGACTTCGATGCCGCCGTACGCCTGTACCGCCGCTGCCGCGCCACCGGCGTCACGCCACGGGGGATGCTCGACTGCATGATCGCCGCCGTCGCCTGGCGCCACGGCGCGACGATGCTCGCGCACGACAGCGATCTCGACCGAGTCGCGAGCGTGCTTGGGATCGACCGTGACGAAGCCTCGCTTCGCGCACCATGACAGCGGCCAGGAAGCTCGCCGCTGGATGTCTCAGGCCGCCAGCTTGCGGCAGATCTCGGCGAGGCTGCGCTTCTCCTGCTCGTCCAGGGCCGAGAAGGCGCTGCTCACGCGGCTGGCGTGATCGGGAAAGAGCCGCTCCACGAGAGAGCGGCCGCCCCCTGTCAGGTCGATCGCTGCCGCGCGGCGGTCGTGCGCCAGCCGCCGCCGCCGCACCAGTCCGCGCGACTCGAGCGTGAGCGTGACCTCGGTCGCGTTTGCCTTCGACCAGCCCAGCCGCCGCCTCAGCGCGCGCAGCTCGAGCGATCCACCGGCGGTGGTGAGCACGACGAGCGCCGAGAAGCCGGCGGCGGAGACTCCCTCGCGCTCGAGCTCGGCCGTGAGCGCACGGCGCACGGAGGTCTCCGCGCGGAGCAGGGCCTGCAGGGCACGGTGGGCGAGCGGGTCGCCGACCTCGAGCGTCATCGACTCTCGATGCTAGGCCCGCGGGCGGACCGATCTGCGCACGCGCCGTAGGATCGCGCTCATGACTCCGCGCCCGGCAGTGCTCGCCGTGCTCGTCGGGGCGCTGCTCGCCTCCGGCTGCTCTGACGGGGAGCAGTCGGTCCCGGCGGCCTGCCGGCAGGGCCCCGAGGCGGTCCGGGTCGCGCTGCGTGAGGCGCCCGGCCCCGTGACGCTGGACGGCACGCCGCTGTCCGAGTGCATCGACGACACGAGCGGCGGTGGCGAGCTGCGCGACGTCGGCAACGCGTACCTCGAGGCGGCCGCCGAGCTGGCTCCGGCCGCCACTCGCGATCCCGATGGGGCGGCCGCCGTGCAACTCGGGTACCTGATGGGTGCCTTCGCGCGCAGCAAGGCCGGCTCCCAGGGGGTGGGCTACGAGCTCGGCCGGCGGCTGCGATCGGAGCTGCTCTCCGTGGACGTCCGCTCGCCGGCCTTCGTGCGAGGCGAGCGCGCGGGCCGACGCACGGGCTGAGCGATTAGCCTCTCGGGAAAGAGGTCGGCGACGGCGAGGAGTCAGATGGCGGTCCCGCAGCAGCTTTGGGGCTCGGAGACGAGCAAGGCGGTGGAGAACTTTCCGGTCTCGGGCGAGCGCGTGCCGGTGGCGGTCGTGCGGATGCTCGGGCACATCAAGGCCGCTGCGGCCCGCACGAACGCCGAGCTCGGGCTCCTGGACGCCGGCCTCGCCGAGCGCACCGCGGCGGCCGCCGACGAGGTTGCCCGTGGCGAGCACGACGACCAGTTCCCGATCGACGTCTTTCAGACGGGCTCGGGCACCTCGACCAACATGAACGCCAACGAGGTGATCGCCAACCTCGCGGGCGACGGGGTCCACTCCAACGACCACGTGAACATGGGTCAGTCCTCCAACGACGTGTTCCCCTCTGCCGTCCACCTGGCCGCGGTGACCGAGACGACGAACGGGGTCCTTCCCGCGCTCGACCTGCTGGCGGGCTCGCTGCAGGCGAAGGCGACCGAGTTCGCAGACGTGGTGAAGGCCGGCCGCACGCACATGATGGACGCGGTTCCCGTCACGCTCGGGCAGGAGTTCGGCGGCTACGCCGCCCAGATGCGGCTCGGGCACGCCCGCGTCAGCGATGCTCTCCCACGCGCTTTACAGATCCCGCTCGGGGGGACCGCCACCGGGACCGGCCTGAACACCCACGCGGATTTCGCCGCCGGCGTCCGCGCGAAGCTCGCGCAGACCACGGGCGCGTCCGTCGAGGGTCCCGCGGACCCGTTCGAGGCGCAGGCCAACCGTGACGCGCTCGTCGAGCTCTCCGGCGCCCTCAAGGTCGTGGCGGTCTCGCTCACGAAGATCGCCAGCGACCTCGTGCTGATGGGCTCGGGCCCGCGCACCGGCCTGGGAGAGATCGCGCTTCCCGAGCTTCAGAAGGGCTCCTCGATCATGCCGGGGAAGGTGAACCCGGTGATCCCGGAGGTCGTGCTCCAAGTGGCGGCGCAGGTGATCGGAAACGACGCCGCGATCACGATCGCCGGCACCCAGGGCAACTTCGAGCTGAACGTGCGCGTGCCGGTGATCGCCCGCAACCTGCTCGATTCGATCGCGATCCTCTCGAGCGCGGCGAGGCTGCTGGCGGAGAAGTGCGTGAACGGCCTGAGCGCAAACGAGGAGAACCTCGCGGCCCACGCTGGATCGACCCCGGCGATCGCGACGGCGCTGAACCCCCACATCGGCTACGACCGCGCGACGGAGATCGTGAAGGAGGCTGTGGCCTCCAAGCGCACGATCCGCGAGGTGGCGCTCGAGCAGGGCGTCGAGGAAGCCACCCTCGACAAGGCGCTCGACCTGCGCAGGATGGC
>JBPCJI010000081.1:0-9012 GCA_051005475.1 Thermoleophilaceae bacterium | reverse complement strand
GTGATCGTGGTCGGCTCGATGATCTCGCTCGTCTACTACCTGCGCGTGATCGCCGTCATGTGGATGGGCCAGTTCAAGATCGAGCTGCCCACCTTCCCGCCGCGCCAGGTGAAGCCCGTGTCGGGCTGGTCACCCGAGGCCGACGCCGGCGCCCAGCCCGAGGTCGTCGCGGTGGCGGTCCTGGCCGCCGCGGCGACGATCTTCTTCGGCATCGTGCCCTCGCCCCTGTTCGACCTGGCACGCGACGTGGGCAGCTCGCTGTCCGGACTGCTCTGAACCGCCGGCGAGCGCCGGCCTTGCCCACCAGGTGATGTTTTGTGCCGCGGCAGCTCGGGAAAAGGTCACCCATGAAGGTATGTTGCCCACCCGGAGAGGGATGCAACGGCCCCCCGGGCCATCAGGGATCCTGCGCCCTTTGGCGCTGCCGACAGAGCGAGAAGCCCGAGGCACTGCGCCTTTGGACGCGGTTCGCCGTGGCCCGGCGCGAGCACCGACCGCGCGCCCAGCGCCGGTTCCTGCGCCGTGCCTATCAGCGCGCCCGCGACCGGGCGATCACCCCCTGGACGCCGAACGCGGCCTGAGCAGCGCGGACGGCAGGTCGCGCCGGGTGGCGACCGCTACGGACGGCAGGTTGCGCCCGGTCACAACCCGCAGCGGACGGTAGGTCGCGCCCGGTGGCGACCCGCAGCTACGACCTGGTCATCGTGGGGATGGGGTCCGGGGGGATCGTGGCGGCGGAGTTCGCCTCCACACTGGGCATCAAGGTGGCCGCGGTGGAGCGCGACCGTGTCGGCGGGGACTGCCTCTGGACGGGCTGCGTGCCGAGCAAGGCGCTGCTGGCCTCCGCCAAGGCGGCGAACACGATGCGCCACGCCGACCGTTACGGCCTTCCCGCGGTCGAGCCCGAGATCGACACGGCGCGCGTGTTCGAGCGCATCCGGGCCATCCAGGCACAGCTCGCCGACACCGACGACAACGCGCAGCGGTTCACAGACGCGGGGGTGGACGTGTGCTTCGGTGCGGCGTCGCTCACCGGCCCGAACACGGTCGCGGTCGAGGGGGCCGGCCAGCTCCACGCGCGGTTCATCCTGCTCTGCACGGGCAGCCGCCCGGCAGTGCCCGCCCTCGAAGGCCTCGAGCAGGCCGGCTTTCTCACCAGCGAGACGCTCTGGGAGCTCGAGCGTGCGCCCGAGAGCGTGGTGATGATCGGGGGCGGCCCGATCTCGATCGAGCTCGCGCAGGCCTTTGCCCGTCTGGGAGTGGGCGTCACGGTGCTGCAGCGGGGCCCGCGGATACTCCCGCGAGACGAGCCCGAGCTGGCGGCGAGGCTGGCGAAGCGCATCCGCGCGGACGGGGTGGACCTCGTGCTCGGCGTCGAGGCGCGGAGCGTCGCGCTCGAGAACGGCATGAAGGTGGTGCGGGGGAGCGCCGGCGGCGCGCGGCGCGAGTGGCGGGCCCAGGAGATCTTCGTGGGTGCCGGCCGGTGCCCGAACGTGGAGGTGCTCGGCCTCGAGCAGGTCGGGGTCGAGGTCGGTCCTCGCGGGGTTGCCGTGGACACGGCGATGCGTACCCGAGTGAAGTCGATCTACGCCGTGGGGGACCTGGCGGGCCGCTTTCTCTTCACCCATTCCGCCGGCTACGAGGCGGCGGCCGCGGTGCGCAACATGTTCTTCCCCGGCTCCAACGACGCTCCCGATTCCGTGCCCTGGTGCACGTTCACCGACCCAGAGCTCGCGCACGCTGGCCTGACGGAGGCGCAGGCGCGGCGCGAGCATGGCGAGGAGGCCGTGAAGGTCCACGTGCACGACCTCGCCAACTCCGACCGCGCGCGCGCCGACAGCGCCGAGGAGGGCGAGATCCGGATCGTTACCGCGAAGGAGGTGATCGTGGGCGCGCACGCACTCACGCCGGGAGCCGGCGAGCTGATCCACGAGCTGTCGCTGGCGATCCGCGAGAAGCTCAAGCTGCGCGACCTCGCCGGCCTCGTGCACGTCTACCCCACGCTGTCGATCGGCATCGGCCGGCTGGCGGGCGAGGCCGCCTACGAGCGCGCGGGGAGGTTCGGCTTTGTGGTGCGCTCGCGGGTGTGATCGGCGCGCGAGGAGCGGCTCCAACACGCCGTCCATCGGCGTCAGCGAGCGCCGCCGGTTAGACCGCAGCCACGTCGGGTAGGGTCCGCCACGAGCGAGCGGCTAAGGAGAGACGAGATGAGCGAGAACCTGGCGAGGATCATGACGACCGCGGCCGAGGAGAGCCCGGAGGGGATTGCGGTCAAGCTCGACGACACCGAGCTGAACTACGCCGTCCTCGGCGAGGGCTCGGCGCGCATGGCCGGTCTGCTGAAGGCCAAGGACGTGGGGCCCGGGGACCGCGTGGCGGTGATGCTCCCGAACGTCCCCTACTTCCCGGTGGCCTACTACGGCGCCCTGCGGATGGGCGCCGTAGTCGTGCCGATGAACGTGCTGCTGAAGGCCCGCGAGGTGCAGTTCCACCTCGAGGACTCGGGAGCGAAGGTGCTGATCGCGTGGGCTGACTTCGAGGAGGCGGCGCTCGGCGGCGCACAGGGCGCGGGCGCCGAGTACGTGCCGGTGAAGCAGGGTGAGTTCGAGCAGCTCCTGGTCGAGGCCGAGCCCGACCATGCCCTGGCCGACTGTGCCGGAGACGAGACCGCGGTGATCCTCTACACCTCGGGTACCACGGGCCAGCCCAAGGGCGCCGAGCTGACCCACGACAACCTGTACAGGAACGCCACCGTCGCGGCCAGCACCCTCGGCGAGATCACCGAGGAGGACCGGCTGCTGGGCGCCCTGCCGCTGTTTCACTCGTTCGGGCAGACGTGCACGCTGAACGCCGCTATCTGCGAACGGGCGTTGCTGTCGATGATCCCCCGCTTCGATCCGGCGAAGGCCCTGGAGATCATCCAGCGCGACCGGATCACGATCTTCCAGGGCGTGCCGACGATGTACAACGCGATGCTCGCCGTCGAGAACAGGGACGACTACGACACCTCGACGTTGCGTATGTGCATGTCGGGCGGGTCGGCCATGCCAGCCGAGACGATGCGCTCCTTCGAAGAGGCCTTCGAGTGCAAGATCCTCGAGGGCTACGGACTGTCCGAGACCTCGCCGGTGGCCTCGTTCAACCACCCCGACCGGGAGCGCAAGCCGGGCTCGATCGGCACGCCGATCGAGGGCGTCGAGATGAAGGTGGTGGACGACGACGGCAGCGAGGTCGCCCAGGGAGAGGCGGGGGAGATCGTGGTCAGGGGCCACAACGTGATGAAGGGGTACTGGAACCGGCCCGAGGCCACCGAGGAGGCGATCAAGGACGGCTGGTTTTACACCGGGGATATCGCCAAGGTCGACGAGGACGGCTACTTCTTCATCGTCGACCGCAAGAAGGACCTGATCATCCGTGGCGGCTACAACGTCTACCCGCGCGAGGTCGAGGAGGTCCTCTACGAGCACCCGGCGATCCAGGAGGCCGCCGTGGTGGGCGTCCCCGACGACGAGCTCGGCGAGGAGGTCGGCGCCGCGGTGGTGCTCAAGCCCGGCGAGGAGCTCGACGCGGACGCGGTCAGGAAGTACGTGAAGGAGCAGGTCGCCGCCTACAAGTACCCGCGCAGGGTTTGGTTCCTCGACGAGCTGCCCAAGGGCCCGACGGGCAAGATCCTCAAGCGCGAGATCGAGGTTCCCGCAGAGGGCGCCTCTTGACCAGTCCGGCTAGGTTAGGCGCCAGGTCGGTCTTGGGAGGGCTCAAAGCACCGCCTGGCATCGTGAGCCCCGTCGAGGCCACCGGGATCGCACCGCTCGCCATCGACGTGAGCCCCAACGGTGTGTCTACAGGAGGATGATGATGAGGATGATGATGATGAGTGCTGTTCCAAGCCCGATGTACATGGTCCTCCTTTCAAGTCCGGTCATGTTCTCCTCGACCGAGTCTAGCGCCGGCTTTAGCCCCGTGGCTCATGGCGATCGCCGAGCCCGCCAGTCTCGCGTTCGGGTCACTCCACCACCAGCCCGTGCCGCATCGTGTTCTCGGTGAGCACCCGTGGCTCCACGAACTGCAGCAGGTAGTCGGGTCCGCCGGCCTTCGCCCCGGTACCCGATCGCCGGTTGCCTCCGAACGGCTGGCGACCGACCATCGCGCCGGTGATGGCGCGGTTCACGTACAGGTTGCCGACCGGCGAGCGGCGGGCAACGGCCTCGACCGTGGCGGGGCTCCGCGAGAGCAGGCCGCCGGTGAGGGCAAAGGGCAGTGAGTCCACGATGTCGCAGGCCGCCTCGACGCTGTGCACCGGCTCGACCGTGAGCAGGGGCCCGAACACCTCCTCGCGCAGCACCGGCGCGTCGGGATCGAGATCGCATGCGAGCGTCGGCGGGCAGAACCATCCCTCGGCCGGCACGTCCTCGGCACGGGCGACGATCCGGCCGCTCGAGGCGGCTGCAGCCGCGTAGCGTGCCACCCGCTGCTGGGCCTCACGCTCGATCACCGGCGGGACCTCGGTGGCAAAGCGCTCGGCCTGACCGACGGCCTGGACCTCCACCGCCCCGGCCAGCCGCTCGACGAGCGGCTCGTAGACGGCCTCGTGGGCCAATACGCGCGCGGCCGCCGAGCACTTCTGTCCCGCATAGGCGAACGCGGAGCCCACGATCGCCGGGACGGCCTCGTCGAGGTCGGCGTCCGAGTCGACGATGACGCAGTTCTTCCCGCCCATCTCCGCCACGACGCGCTTCAGGTGAGGCTGTCCCTGCGGCGTCTCGGCCGCGGCGCGAACGATCTCAAGACCCACGGCGCTCGAGCCCGTGAAGGCGATCACGTGTACGCCGGGGTGGCGCACGAGGGCCGCCCCGGCGTCGCCCAGCCCGGGCAGCAGCGCCAGCGCATGGGGCGGGCAGCCCGCGCCGTGCAGGGCCTCGACCAGCGCGAGGGCGCAGCCCGGCGACTGCTCTGCGGGCTTGAGCACCACGGCATTGCCGGCCGCGATCGCGGCGGCCGTCATCCCGGCCGGGATCGCCAGCGGGAAGTTCCACGGCGAGATGACCGCAACCACGCCTCGGGGCAAATAGCGCATGCAGTTGCGCTCACCAGGGACCTGCAGGAGCGGACGGCCGCGGTCCAGCTCGATCGCCGCCCGTGCGTAGTACTCGAGGAAGTCGATCGCCTCGCAGACGTCGGCGTCGGCCTCGGGCCAGGGCTTGGCGCACTCACGCACTGCCAGCGCCGCCAGCTCCGGCCGCCTCCCGCGCAGCGTCGCGGCGGCCGCCACGAGGACGCTCGCCCGCTCCTCCGCAGGACGCCCGCTCCATTCGCGAAAGCCGCGCCCGGCGTCCTCCACGGCCGCCGTCACGTCACCCTCGCTCGCCCGGCCCGCCTCAGCGACCAACCGGGAGGGCGCGCCGGGATCGGTGGACTCCAGCCCGGTGGCAGCCCCGCGCTCGCCTCCGACCAGCACCGGCACCTGGAGCGGCAGGCGCGCGTCCAGCTCTGCGAGCGCGCCCGCGAGCGCCTCGCGCGCGGGCGCGCGGCGCAGCTCCAGCACCGGCTCGTTGGTGAACGGCGGAAGCGGGCTCACGGCGCGTCCAGCAGCTGCTCGATCGACGTACCGCGCCCCACCTCGCCCAGAAAGGAGTCGTTCGAGGTGTTCTCGAGCAGGCGCCGCACGAGGTAGGCCATCCCCGCCACGAGGTCTCCCACCGGGCAGTAGGCGCGCACGCGGAGGCCGTGCGCGGCCAGGGCGTGCTGCAAGTCGTCGCCCAGGCCGCGCAGGACCTGCAGCTCGAGGTCGCGGTCCTTCCCGCCGGTGATCCGGTTGTATGCCACGGCGTGGGCCACCGAGCGCAGGTTGTGAGAGGCCACCGCCACGCGCACGGTCGGACGCGCATCGAGCAGAAGGCGGGTGAGCTGCTCGAAGTTGCGGTCGGAGTCCGCCTTCAACTCGAACACCGGAGAACTCCATCCGTGCCGGCGTGCCTCCACCACCTCGTGGTCCCAGTACGCACCCTTGACCAGGCGCACGGTGAGCGGCGGCTCGCGCCGGCTCGCGCGCGCCCAGGCGAGCAGCCGATCGAGCTGCTCGGGTGATTCGCGCAGGTATGCCTGGAGCACCACGCCGGCCGACGGCCCGTCGTGGAACTCGTCCTCGTCGAGCAGCTCGCCCACCAGCTCGAGCGTCGTCTCGAGCGCATCGAGCGACTCCATGTCGATATGCAGGTGAGCACCCAGCTCCTTGGCGCGCCGCAGGAGCGGACGCATGCGCCGGGCGGCGTCCTCGCGGCCCACCTCCGGCGCTTCGGGGCGCATCAGCGGCGTGAGGGCGGACACCTTGACCGACAGGTTCACGCGCGGGAGCGGGCCGATGGAGTCGGACTCGAGCACCGGGCTTGCGGGCCATGAAGGTGCGATCGCGGCCAGGGCCTCGAGTGCCTCGCAGCAGCGGGTGGCGTAGCGGTCGGCCTCGGACTGTGTAACCGTGGCCTCCCCCAGCAGGTCCACGGAGCTCGCGGCCCCGGCGTCCCACAGCCGCCTCAGCACGCCGAGCGCCGCCTCCGGTGAGTCGCCGACGATAAAGCGGTGCGCCATGTGCCTGACGCCCGTCGCCGCGGCGGCGCCGAGCGCCCGGCGCCCGGCTGCGGTGCGCGCGGCCCGCATCGCGGCATCCACGGGCTGATGGCGCTCGTCGACCTGATCTAGATAGCCCGCGAGGTGGCGCGCGAGGTCATCGAGCGAGCGACAGGCGGGGGTCACGTCGACCAGCCGGAAGAGCGCCGCCCGCAGCTCGGCATCGCGGGAGGCCAGCTCCATCGCCTTGTCGTCCAGCGCTCGCATCGGATGCCGCGAGCGCGACGGCAGCGCGCTGTGAAGGTCGCGACCGATCTCCCGGATGAGGTCCTCGAGGCGTGGGTCTGCCGCCGCTTCCATCCCACCGGCAACGCTACTCCCCCGGCCCCGTGCTCAGGCTCAAACAGGTAGCTTTCCGCACATGACCGATCTGCTCATCGGGCCGCTGCTGCGCTACGTCGGCGAGCGCTGCGCGGTGATCTGGGTCGAGACCGACGGGCCGTGCGAGGTGGGCGTGATGTCGGCGCGCGAGCGCACCTTCCACGTGGAGGGCCACCACTACGCGCTCGTGCGGGTCGAGGACCTGGAGCCGGGGGCGGCACACGAGTACACCGTCGAGCTGGATGGCACGCAGGTCTGGCCCCCGGAGGACTCCGAGTTCCCCCCGAGCCGCTTTCGTACCTACCCCAAGCGGGAGCCGCTGACGATCTCCTTCGGATCCTGCCGGGTGGCGGTGCCCAACGAGCCACCCTACACGCTGCCGAAGGAGGAGGACGAGCATGGTCGCGGGGTGGACGCGCTGCGCGCGCTCGCGCTGAGGATGCGCCGCCTGCCCCCGGACGAGTGGCCCGACCTGCTGCTGCTGCTCGGCGACCAGGTTTACGCAGACGAGATCCCGCCAAAGACGAAGGCGTTCGTCCGCTCGCGCCGCGACACGAGCCAGGAGCCGGGGACGATCGCGCACGGCTTCCAGGAGTACACGCGCCTCTACCGCGAATCGTGGACCGAGCCGACCATCCGCTGGCTGCTGTCCACGGTCTCGACGGCGATGATCTTCGACGATCACGACGTCCACGACGACTGGAACACCTCGGCCGCCTGGGTCGAGGAGGTGCGCGCCAGCGACTGGTGGGATGACCACGTGGTGGCGGCGCTGATGTCCTACTGGATCTACCAGCACATCGGCAACCTCAGCCCGGACGAGCACGAGCGGGACGGGCTGCTCAAGCGAGTGCACGAGGTGGAGGACGCGGGACCCGTCCTGCGCGAGTTCGCCTTCCGCGCCGACCGTGAGACGGAGGGGTCCCGCTGGAGCTACTACCGCGACCTCGGAGACAGCAGGCTCGTCGTGATCGACTCACGCTGCGGTCGCACGCTCAAGGAGGGCGAGCGATCGATGCTCGACGAGGACGAGTGGGGCTGGGTGGCCGAGCACGCCACCGGGGACTTCGACCACCTGCTGATCGCCACCTCGCTTCCGTGGCTGCTCGCGCCGGGCATGCACCACCTCGAGGCGTGGAACGAGGCGGTCTGCGGCGGCGCCTGGGGAGCGCTCGCCGCCCGCCTCGCGGAGAAGCTCCGCCAAGCGCTCGACCTCGAGCATTGGGGGGCCTTCAACGAGTCCTTCGACCGGCTCGCCGAGTTGCAGCGGGCCGTCGGGGCGGGAGAGCGCGGCGAGCCGCCCGCCTCGATCGTGACGCTCTCCGGCGACGTCCACCACGCCTACCTGAGCGAGGTGGCCTTCCGGCGCGGGTCCGACGTGCAGAGCGCCGTGTACCAGGCCACCTGCTCGCCGCTGCGCAACCCGCTCGACACCAAGGAGCGGCGCGTGATCAAGGCGGCCGTCACGACCCCTGCCTACGCCCTCGCCCGCGCGCTCTCCCGCGCGGCCGGCGTGAAGAGCGAGCCGGTGCGCTGGCGCTCGCTGGGCGATGG
The DNA here is from genome assembly GCA_051005475.1 of Thermoleophilaceae bacterium. Lineage (GTDB taxonomy): Bacteria > Actinomycetota > Thermoleophilia > Solirubrobacterales > Thermoleophilaceae > JAAYBF01. Next base: position 516 of record JBPCJI010000081.1, on the reverse strand, counting down.
GCCGTGGTTCGACAACCAGGTGGCCACGCTCGACCTCGACGGGCGCCGGATGGACTTCCGGATCGAGAAGGCGCTGCCACACGACGACGAGGACGAGCCGCGGCTCGATTGCGTGCTGGAGCACCGGATCGCCTGAGCCCGGGGCGCCGGAGGCGCCCTCTGATGGCCCCACCGCGAGGAGCCGCTCGTTCAGGGCCGACGTTAGCGCGTGACCCTGCTCAGCAGGTCCGCCAGCGCGAACACGACCGGCTTGGGCCGGCCGTCCTGGGCGAGCAGGCCGGCGTGAAGTCCCCAGAAGTCCCGCCCACCCGCGTAGGGCGGCGCGTCGCGCCAGTTGAAGAGGCACACGCCCTTGATCTTGAAGCTCCGGCGCAGGCGCATCAGTCGCGCCATCGTCTCGCTGGTGAGCCGGGCCTGGGCGCGCTCGCTGACACGCCGGCGCGCGCTCGGCCCGCCGGTCGCCCAGCCGATCTCCGTAACGCGTATCGCGGCGCGGTCGCGATGGCGGCGCATGAC
>JBPCJI010000080.1:0-40098 GCA_051005475.1 Thermoleophilaceae bacterium | reverse complement strand
GCGCGTACACGAGCCACGGGCACTGCGGTGTCCTGCGCGCGCAGGGCGTCGCCGGAGGCGAGACCGCGAGCCAGGTGGACAACGACGCCACGCTCGAGCTGCTCGCCCGAACCGCCGTCTCGCAGGCCGCGGCCGGGGCGGACGTCGTGATGGTCAAGCCGGCGCTCGCCTACCTCGACGTGATCCGCAGGGTCAAGGAGGCCACACGCGTGCCGGTGGCGGCCTACAACGTGAGCGGCGAGTACGCGATGATCGAGGCGGCCGCGGCGGCCGGGTACATCGACAGGCGCCCCGCGGTGCTCGAGACCCTGACCTCGATCCGTCGTGCGGGTGCCGACATCGTGATCACCTACCACGCAAAGGATGCAGCCGGATGGCTTCGGTAGTGCCGAAGGTCCGCGCGCGCAGGGACGGCGCCGCGGTCCCGCTCGACGAGCGCGACAAGCGCCTGCTGAACCTGATGCAGGGAAGCTTTCCGCTCGCCGCCCGGCCCTACGCCCAGGTCGCCGGCATGGCCGGGGTCGGGGAGGAGGAGGTCATGCGCCGTGTCCAGAGGCTGCTCGACGAGCGGATCGTGCGGCAGGTGACCCCGATCTTCGATACGCGCGTGCTCGGGTACCAGTCGATGCTCGTGGCGGCGAAGGTCGACGCCGACAATCCCCACCGCGCGGCGAAGATCGTGAACAGCCACCCGGGCGTCTCCCACAACTACCTGCGCAACCACGACTTCAACATGTGGTTCACCCTCGCCACCGAGCCCGGCTCGAAGCTCGGCCTGGAGGGAACACTCGCGGTGCTCCAGGAGCTCACGGGAGCCGAGTCGGTGCGTCAGCTGCCCACCCTCAAGCTGTTCAAGATCAGGATGGACCTCGAGATGGAGAAGGGCACCAAGGACCTCGCTGCCGCGGGCGAGGCCCAGGATCCTATGAACCCTGACCCGATCGAGCTGTCGGAGCTCGACATCGCCGTCATCCGCGTGCTCCAGGGAGACATGCCGGTGATCCCCGAGCCCTACGCCCCCGCGGCTGCCGAGCTCGGCATCCCGCAGGAGGCGCTGCTCGAGCACCTGCGCTCGATGGAGGAGCGCAAGGCGCTGCGCCGCGTGGCGGCCATCCTCTTTCACCGCCGCGCGGGCTTCTCCGCCAACGGGATGGGCGTCTGGAACGTGCCCGAGGACCGGATCATGGAGATCGCCCCGCTGATGGCCTCCTTCCGCGGGGTCTCGCACTGCTACCAGCGCCCGACCTACGAGGACTGGCCCTACTCGGTGTTCACGATGGCCCACGGCCGCTCGAAGGGGGAGTGCGACGCGATCCTCGACTCGATCGCCGAGGAGTCCGGGATCGAGGACCGTCGCACGCTCTACTCCTCCACCGAGTTCAAGAAGATCCGCCTGCTCTACTTCACCGACGCGCACAGGTGCTGGGAGGCAGAGCACGCGTGAGCGCGGGCCCTTCATGGGCCCGCTCGCAGGAGCTCTACGCCCGAGCGCTCCAGCTCCTGCCCGGCGGCGTGAACTCGCCGGTCCGCGCGATGGGCGCGATCGGGCGCGACCCGATCTTCGTGACCGAGGGCAGCGGCGCGGAGCTGGTGGACGTCGATGGCAACCGCTACGTGGACTGGGTGTGCTCCTGGGGCCCGCTGATCGCAGGCCACGCCCACCCCGCCGTGATCGAGGCGGTCACGGCCGCCGCCGCGCGCGGAACCAGCTTCGGCGCGCCGACGCAGGCGGAGGTCGATCTCGCCGCCGAGGTCGTGGACCGCGTTCCGAGCGCCGGGATGGTCCGGCTCGTCAGCTCGGGCACCGAGGCGGCGATGAGCGCGATCCGGCTGGCGCGGGCGGCCACGGGCCGCGAGAAGCTGCTCAAGTTCGCCGGCGCATATCACGGGCACGCGGACGGGCTGCTGGCGGAGGCGGGGTCGGGACTGGCGACGGCCGGCGTCCCGGCCTCTCCGGGAGTGCCCGCAGCGCAGGCCGCGGCAACCCTCGTCGTTCCCTGGAACGACCGCGAGGCGGTCGAGGGCGTGCTGGCAGAGCACGAGGTGGCGGCGATCCTCGCCGAGCCCTACCCGGCCAACATGGGCCTCGTGGCCCCCGCGGAGGGGTTCCTCTCCTTCCTGCGCCGGGAGGCCGATCGCACGGGCGCCCTGCTCGTCTTCGATGAGGTGATCTCGGGCTTTCGGGTCTCCCGCGGGGGCGCCCAGGAACGCGCGGCCGTGACGCCGGACCTCACGGTGCTCGGGAAGGTGATCGGCGGCGGCCTCCCCGCCGCGGCCTATGCCGGGCCCCCGGAGCTGATGAACCTGATCGCGCCGGCCGGCGCGATCTACCAGGCCGGCACCCTCGCGGGGAACCCGCTCGCCACCGCGGCCGGGCTGGCCACCCTGGAGCTGCTCGACGCCGCGGCCTACGACCGTCTCACCGCCCTCTCGCGGACACTCGCGGAGGGCCTGCGGGATGCGGCGAGGGACGCCGGCACGGCTGCGCACGTGGCGTGGACGACCGGCCTGCTGACGCTGTTCTTCCGCGAGGGGCCGGTGGCGTCCTACGAGGACGTCAGGGCGTGCGACCTCGATCTCCACGCCGCCTTCTGCCGGGCGATGCTCGCGCGCGGCTTCTACCTGCCGCCCTCGCAGTATGAGGCCTGGTTTCCCTCCCTCGCGCACGCCGACGAGCACGTGGAGCGCACCGTCGCCGCGGCCCGTGATGCGCTCACCGAGGTAGGCCCGTGAACAGGCTCGCCGAGGGCTCCCTGTGAGCGCCCTGGCCCAGGTGGTCGAGGCCCTCGAGCCCTCCCTCGCGCGCCACGCCGCTCGCGATCCCGGCCCAGACCGCTTCGCGGCGCTGGTGGAGGACCCCGACCGGCTGTTCGTCCTGGAGGCGGTCTACGAGGGCTACCTGATGCATTACGGGCGGCCGCGGGCGTTCACCGGGATGGACCCCGACCTGTGCCTGCTGGCCGGTGACGCTCTCTACGCTCTCGGCCTGGCGCGTCTCGCGGACCGTGGGGACATCGCCGCGATCTGCGAGCTGTCGGACCTGATCTCGCTCACGGCGCGGGCCCACGCCGAGGGTTCTCCCGAGCTGGCGGAGACGCTCTGGCTCGCCACCGCGCGTGCTCTGTCCGAGGAGGGTGGAGCGGGAGCACGTGCGGCCTGGCGCGTTCCCCGCAGCCCCGCTGCGGGCCCGTGAGAGGGGACGATCGCACCACCCCTTGTGACGCCCGTAGCCAAGTTGACTCTATCCTTCCCGCGACGTTGAATACATGACGTACCCTGGCTAGCTCTCCCGTGTCAAACCAGCCCCCCGACCCCTCCAAGCCCAAGCCCCGCTACACGCTCGACGAGGGCGCGCCGGGCGCGTTCGAGGGGGAGACCGTCACGAGGCGCAAGTTCATGACCGGCACCGCGATGGCCATCGGTGGCGTGGCAACTGCCGCCTTCGGGCTTCCCGCGCTCGGCTTCGCCCTCGGGCCCCAGTTCGAGGACGGCACGCTCGACCGGTGGCAGGACATGGGCCCCGAGGGCGAGTTCAGCGTCAGCACCTACGTCCCGAAGGTCATGAACATCGTCGCCGATGCCGGGGAGGCGGGGAAGCACACCGTCTACATTCGCAAGTTCGACCCCAGCAGCGACGACAAGCGCAACTCCGACCTGCCCTACGTGGCCATCTCCAACCGCTGCGCGCACCTCGGCTGTCCCGTGCGCTACATCCAGGTCCAGAAGCAATTTGTCTGCCCCTGCCACGGCGGCATCTACGAGTTCGAGGGCAAGGTCGCGGGCGGCCCACCGGTGCGCCCGCTGGACCGCTTCTACACCCGTGTTAGCAGTGGCCGGGTCCAGGTGGGAGAGCGCTTCTCGCTCAACTCGGAGCTCCGCCGCTTCTCGCCACGCGACCCCTCGAACCACCTCGACGGCCCCTGGCAGTACCTGTATCCCTCGAGGCCCAGCACGTGAGCAAGCTCACGCCGCCACTTCCGAAGTGGCTCCGCCCGGCCGCGCCCCGGACGCACGAGGACGCCGCCGCGGCCGGAGACGACGGCGCGGCCGAAGAGGACGGAGCGGCCGGAGACAACGGCGGCCGGCCGGGCAGGGCCGCCGAGGCGCGCGAGAGCGCCGCCGAGGGCACCGCCAACGTCGTCGGCTGGCTCGACGAGCGCAGCGGCATCAGCCCGATCGTGCGCGCGCAGTTCTTCCGCAAGGTGCCCAAGGGGACCAACTGGTTCTACACGCTCGGCTCGGCCACGCTGTTCGCGTTCGTCTCGCAGGCCGTCACGGGCGTCTTCCTGGCCATGTACTACGAGCCGGACACCTCGCGCGCCTACGAGTCGGCCTCCCACATCACCAACGAGGTGTTCCTCGGCGAGTTGGTGCGCGGCATGCACAAGTGGGGCTCGACGGTGATGATCGTCCTGGTCTTCCTGCACATGGCCAGGACGTTCCTCTTCGGCGCGTACAAGTATCCGCGCGAGATCCAGTGGATCGTCGGCGTCGTGCTGATGGTGCTGTCGCTCGTCATGGGGCTCACCGGCTACCTGCTCCCGTTCGACCAGCGCTCGTTCTGGGCCACCACCGTGGCCACCAACCTGATTGCGTCGGCGCCGATCATCGGCCCGTACATGGCCGACTTCATGCGCGGCGGGGGGGAGTTCGGCGCGGCCAGCCTCGCTCGCTTCTATTCCCTGCACATGCTGGTGGTCCCCGGCCTCATCGCCGCCCTGATCGGCGCTCAACTCTACCTGGTGGCCAAGCTCGGCACCACCGCCCCGCCGTGGCTGAAGGCCGACAAGAAGGCCTCCCACAAGGAAGGCATCTGACCCGTGAACGCCCGGGAGAAGGAGCAGTACCTCCGGGAGTACTCGATCCTGAAGGGACAGGGCAAGCCGTTCTTCCCCTACGCGGTCGGCAAGGACGGCGCGATGGCGGCGATCACGCTTGGGGTGATCATCACGATGGCGATCCTGTTCGGCGCCGAGCTCGGTCCCAAGGCCGACCCCACGACCACCACCTACGCGCCCCGGCCCGAGTGGTACTTCTTCTTCCTCTTCGAGCTGCTGCGCGTCGTCAAGCCACCGGCGCTGGTGTTCATGGCCACCCTGGGCATCCCGACGATCTGCCTCCTCCTCCTCCTCCTGCTGCCCTTCTACGACCGCAGTCCCGAGCGCCACCCGCTCAAGCGTCCGATAGCGGTGATCGGCGCCATCGCCACAGTCGTGGCGATGGCCTACCTCAGCATCGTCGGCGCGATTACGGGCCCGCCGAGCGAGATCGACCTCCCGGTCGCGGCACAGTACAAGCCGGGCGCCGAAGTGGTCGCGGCGTCCGGCTGCCTCGCCTGCCACAAGATCGGGGAGAACGGGGGCACGCTCGCCCCGAACCTCACCGAGGTGGGCGACCGCCTGGGGCGCGACGCGATCGCGCGCACGCTCGTGAACCCCACGGCGCCGATGCCCACCTTCCGGGATATCAAGGAGCAGAACCCCGAGCAGTTCGACGAGCTCGTGAGCTTCGTCGCATCCCTCAAGAAGGTGGAGTAGGGCGGGCAGGGGACCCGTCAGGAGTAGGCCTGCCGTGAGCGACGCTGCCGGTAGCGGGACGCTGCCGGAGACCCAGGTGCGCGCGATGTTCGACCGGATCGCGGGCGTCTACGACCGCATGAACTCCGTCATGACGGCGGGAATGGACGCTCGCTGGCGCGAGCGCGCAGTGGACCTCGCGGCCGTGAGGCCGGGTGACCGGGCACTCGACGTGGCCACCGGTACCGGTGGCCTCGCACGCGAGCTCGGCCGGCGAGTCGGGTCGGGCGGGACGGTCGTCGGGCTCGACTTCTCCGAGAGCATGTTGGAGATCGCCCGCGCGAAGGCCCCCGAGCTGTGCTTTGAGACCGGCAACGCCCTCGACCTCCCATATGCCGACGGAGAGTTTGCCGCCGCGACGGTCGGCTTCGGAGCGCGCAACTTCTCAGACCTGCGAACCGGGTTGGCCGAGATGGCTCGGGTCACCCGTCCGGGGGGACGCGTCGTGGTGCTCGAGATCACCACCCCGCAACAGCCGCCGCTCTCTTGGTTCTTCCGCCTGTGGTTCGACACCGTCATACCGGCGCTCGGGCGGCTCGCCGGCGACCCCGACGCCTACACATACCTGCCAAGCTCCGTACGCCGTTTCCCCGCCCCGGCCGAGCTTGCCGCCGAGCTCGCCGCCACCGGACTGGTGAACGTGCGCTGGATCCTCACCGCCGGCGGGATCATCGCCATCCACGCCGGCACGGTCCCCGGCTCAGCGGCGTGAGCCCGGCCGCCGCCGCGCAGCTCGTGGAGGTCCTGGAGGCCGGGGGCCCCGAGCTCTCGCGCCAGCTCCACCGGACCGAGACGCGCCTGGGGGAGGTCGCGGAGAGCCATGGCGCCGAGCTCGGCCGCCACGCGGCGGGCACGCTGACGGCGGGAGGCAAGCGGCTGCGGCCCGTGCTCGTCTTCCTCTGCGGCGGGGAGGGCACGGCGCTCACGGCCGCCGCGGTGGCGGTGGAGCTGTTGCACATGGCGACCCTCGTGCACGACGACGTGCTTGACCAGGCAGGGCTTCGCCGCGGCCGGCCGACCGTCTTTGCCACCGGCGGCCGGGCGGCCGCCACCGCCACCGGCGATCTCCTGTTCTCGCGGGCCTTTGCCGAGCTGGCATCCACAGGCAGTCAGGAGGCGGTGAGCGCGCTGTCGGCTGCGTCCTCGGCCCTCGCGCGGGGGGAGCTCATACAGCGTGCCGACGCGTGGTCGGACTCGGTGACCCCCGAGCGTTACCTCGAGCGCTGCGAGCTGAAGACGGCCAGTCTCTTCTCGTCCGCCTGCCGGCTGGGCGCGCTACTGGGTGATGTCGACGCCGGCTCGACCGCCGCCCTGGCCGGCTTCGGCCTGCGCATCGGCCTGGCCTTCCAGATCCTCGACGACGTCCTCGACGTGTCCGGTCCGCACGAGCGGACGGGCAAGCACCGGGGTACCGATCTGCTGGATGGAACGGTCACGCTTCCCCTGATCATCGCCCGCCGCCGTGATCCCGAGTTGGCGGCGATGGATCTGCGCGAGCTGGTCTCCGAGCCCACGCAGGCGGAAGCTGTCTGCGACCGCATCGCCATCACGGGCGCGCTGGGCATGGCGCGTGAGCAGGCCCTGCACCACGTCGCCGTCGCCAAGGCCGCACTAGGCGGGGTGGAGCTGGCGGATCACCGGCGCAGAGCGCTCGACCTGCTGGCCGACGGGATGGTCGAGCGGTACGCCTAGAAGTCTTCGGGCAGGATCGCGTCCACTGCCAGGGCCGCCACGAAGCGCCGCGCCTCCTCGGCCATGTTCGCGTGCGTGAGCCGGGCGAGGTCGTGGGCCAGGGCGTCGGTGCCGAGGTCGAGCTGCTCGTCGAAGGCGTCGACGGCCTCTTGGTCGAAGGTGCCCGCGCGGATCTCCTCGCACTCGGGGCAGCGCAGCGTGACCTCCCACGAGCTCTTCCCGGCCTCGCTCCAGTAGGTGGGGTGAACCAGTTCGGACCCGCAGCCGCGGCACAGGTGGAGCTCGCCGCCCTGCTCGACGACATCGCCGAAGTGGATGACCTCGATCATCTTCCCGCTCGGCAGCTGAACGTGCTTCACGTGGTGGTGGGCTTGTTGCTCGTTGCCGTCCATTGCTCTAGGCGAGGTATCGGCACAGCGTCGCGATCCTTGAGGACCACGAATAGACTGCGGCGCCGTGGTTCTCAGCGACCGCACCATCCGCGCGGAGATCGACGCCGGGCGAATCGTCATCGATCCGTACGACGCTTCCCTGGTCCAGCCGTCGAGCGTCGACGTGCGCGTGGACCGGCGCTTCCGCGTCTTTCGCAACTCCCGCTACCCCTTCATCGACGTCCGGGCGCCGATGGAGGGTCTCACCGAGCCCGTGGAGGTCGCGGACGGGGAGCCGTTCATCCTGCATCCGGGGGAGTTCGTGCTTGGTCAGACGCTCGAGCGTGTCACGCTCCCGGACGACCTCGTGGCGCGACTGGAGGGCAAGAGCTCCCTCGGTCGGCTCGGCCTACTGATCCACTCCACCGCCGGCTTCGTCGACCCGGGGTTTTCGGGCAACCTCACGCTCGAGCTCTCCAACGTGGCCAACCTCCCCATCACGATCTACGAGGCCATGCGGATCGGGCAGATCTCCTTCATGCGCATGGACGGCCCGGTCGAGCACCCGTACGGGTCGGCCGCCGCGGGGAGCAAGTATCAAGGGCAGGGCGAGCCGACGCCGAGCCGTTTCCACGAGAACTTCCGCAAGCCCGACTGATCCGGGCGCCCGTTCGCCTCGAAGGACTCACGACGCTACAATGGAAAGTCCGCGATCGGCCCTGAACGGGCCGGTAGCCGCGGCCCCGAATCTGCTCAGGAGCCTCATATGCCTACTCCCGGCCTTCCCGAGATCGCCATCATCCTCGTTATCGTGCTCGTCATCTTCGGGCCCAAGCGCCTGCCCGACCTGGGCCGTTCGCTGGGTAGCGGGATGAAGCAGTTCAAGGACTCCGTCACCGGCAAGGACGATGACCAGGAGCTCGCTGCCGGCGACAAGAAGCCGGAGCCGGTCCGCGCGGAGAAGTCCGAGGCCACGCCCGCCGGCGGCCAGAGCTCCTAGGGCCCTCGCCGGACCGAAGCGGAGGTCGCGGACTCCGTGCCGCGCATCAAGCCCATCGAACACGAGCAGCGGCTCGCGCTCGTCGACCATCTCGACGAGCTGCGCTCTCGGCTGATCCTCTGCGCGATCGCGTTCGGGGTCACCTTCTCGCTGACCGCGTGGCAGAACCACCGCGTCCTCGAGATCGTCAACAAGCCGCTGCCTGAGAACCTGCCCGAGCCGATCACGTTCGGCGTGACCGAGCCCTTCACCACCACGCTGACGAACGCGGCGTACTTCGGAATACTGCTGGCCCTTCCGTTCCTGCTGTACCAGCTCTACGCGTTCATCCTGCCGGCGTTCAGCCCCAAGGAGCGCCGCGTGGCCACGCCGCTGCTGCTGATGGTGCCCGTCCTGTTCATCGCGGGGGTGGTGTTCTGTTATTTCGTGGTGCTGCCGCCCGCCACCGACTTCCTGCTCGACTTCAACAGCAGCGAGTTCAACACCCAGGTCCGAGCGCGCGACTACTACAGCTTCGTCACGCTGACGATGGTCGCGATGGGCCTCGGCTTCCAGGTGCCGGTGGCGATCCTGGCCGCGGTGAAGTTGGGTGTGACAACGCCCGAGAAGCTGCGTAAGAACCGCCGCTACGCCGTGCTCGTGATCGCGGTCCTGGCGGCCTTCCTGCCGACGATCGACCCCGTCACCTTGATCCTCGAGATGATCCCGCTGCTGATCCTCTACGAGTTCAGCATCGTCCTCGCCCAGTGGGTCGGCGGGCAGGGTGAGGCGCCTGCCGAGGCCACCGCGGCCGAGGACTCGTAGCTAGTCTCCCGGGCGCATGCTGTTCGACCTGCAGGGCAAGCGCCGCCGGTTGGTGCAAGTCGTCTACCTGGGCCTGGCCGTCCTGATGGGTGGCGGGCTCGTGCTGTTCGGGATCGGCGGCGACGTCTCGGGCGGCCTCTTCGACGCCTTCAGCGACCGCTCCGGGTCCGGTGGCGGGAACAACCTCGTCCAGGAGCGGGTCGACCGCAACGAGAAGAGCCTCAGGTCCAATCCACGCAACGAGGCCGCGCGCAAGGCCCTCGTGCGGGACTACTTCCAGCTCGCCAACGCGCAGACGACCGATGCTCAGGTCGGGTATCCGGACGCCGCCAGGGACGAGCTGAGGAAGTCCTCGCGAAACTGGCAGGCCTACCTCGCACTCGAGCCCGACAAGCCCGACACCTCGCTGGCGCGGTTGATGCTCCAGGTCTACGATCCGATGGCGCTCAAGCAGCCCAAGGAGGCCCTGGCGGTGGCGCGGCTGATCGCCGAGAACGAGGAGGAATCGCAGGCCTATGTCAACCTCGTCCAGTACGCGGCGCTTGCCGGTGACACCCGTCTGGCGGACCTGGCCGGTCAGAAGGCGGTCGACCTCGCGCCGAAGGGCGAGCGCAAGCAGACGCGGGCCGAGGTCGAGCAGGCAAAGCTGCAGGCCCAGTCCCAAGCTCAGGGAGCTCAACAGCAGGGTGGTCAGCCCCAGGGCGGAGCGACCACGCCCTGACGGGCGCTAGAGTGGCGTGCCGCCCTCGCGGCCGAGTCGCTACGACCAGGAGAACGAGTTGAACTTCCACATCCAGGACGAGGAAATCGACGACCGGACCCATGTCATCGAGCTCGGCGGGGAGATCGATCTCTACACCGCGCCCGAGTTCAAGGAGCGGATGGTCCAGCTGATCGACGGCGGCAAGAAGGAGATCGTCGTGGACCTTACGCAGGCCACCTTCATCGACTCCACCACGCTGGGAGTCCTCGTGGGGGGAGTCAAGCGCCTGCGCCCGGCCGGCGGCTCGCTGACGCTCGTGTGCACGGATGAGAACATCACGAAGATCTTCGAGATCACGGGCCTCGATCGCGTCTTCCCGATCCACCCCACGCGTGAGGCGGCGCTCGGATCCCTCGAGCCCGGCACGGGGTAACTACAATCGGGGCCGGCTCCTGCGGGAGCACCCGTTTCGCCGGGGCCGTTAGCTCAACTGGTAGAGCAGGAGACTCTTAATCTCAAGGTTGAAGGTTCAAGTCCTTCACGGCCCATGACCGCCCAGACCCGCGTGCCGATCCTGTGATCATCGCCCGCCGATCCGAGGCGCTTGGGGCATCCCGGTCTGGAAGCGGCCCGCCGGTAACCGCGGATCGGTCGGTGACGTCGGCGATGGCCGAGCTCGCCTGCCTCAACGGTTCGATCGCCCCGGCCGCCGAGACCTCGATCCCGGTGACCGACGAGGGGCTCCTGCGCGGATACGGTGCCTTCGAGGTCGTGCGGGTCTACGACGGCCGTCCCTACGCCCTCGACGAGCACCTCGACCGGATGGCCCACTCGGCCGCCGCTCTCCGGCTCGACGAGCCGTTCCCGCGGGCGGACTACCAGCGGGAGGCGGCAGAGCTGCTCGAGGCGCGCGGAGGGAGCGACTTCGACGGCTGCCTGCGCCTCGTCATGACGCGGGGCGCCAGGCGGTTGCTGATCACCGAGCCGCTGCCGCCGTCCCCGGAGCGCATACGCCTGGGATTCGTGACCTACGCCCCCACGCGCGTGCTCGACGGCGTCAAGTCCCTGTCGTATGCGGCCAACGTGCTCTGTACGCAGCTCGCCCGCGAGCGGGGGTTCGACGAGGCGCTGATGGTCACGCCGCACGGCCGGGTGCTCGAGGCGCCCACCTCTTCGATCTTCTGGGTCGAGCAGAGCGGCGTTCTCTGCACGCCGTCGCTGGGGGAGCGCATCCTCGCCTCGATCACCCGTGACCACCTCACCCGGCTCGTGGAGGTCACCGAGCGCCCGGTCACCTCCGAGGAGCTGCTCGGCGCCCGCGAGGCGTTTCTGGCGTCCACCACGCGCGAGGTGCAGCCGGTGGCGGCGATCGAGGACACCGAGCTCCCTGCGCCCGGCGAGGTCACCCGCAAGGCCGCCGCCGCGTTTCGCGCGCACGTCGAGCAGGCGCTGGCCAAATAGCACCGGACCCATCCGCGAGCACTTGACCTCCCGGGGGAGGAGCGCAGCGGGATCGCTGGTCCCGCGAGCACCGGACCATTTACCTCCCGGGGGAGGAGCGCAGCGGGATCGTTGATCCCGCGAGCACCGGACCATTTATCTCCCTCACTCCCGTGGGCTCTCCCTTCGCGGGGTGCCGTCCACGTGGTAGCGCACGTACCAGGCGGCGTGGCGCACCACGTCGCCCACCACGGCCAGCACGCCGACGGCTCCTCCCAATAGCTTTCTGCCCATCGTGCGCATTCTGACCGTCATCGGCAACCGACCGCAGTTCGTCAAGGCGGCAGCGGTCTCGCGCCTGCTGCGCGAGCGCCACGAAGAGGTCCTGGTGCACACCGGGCAGCACTACGACGACGAGCTCTCGCGGGTCTTCTTCGAGGAGCTCGGCGTGCCGGCGCCCGATCGCCGGCTCGGCGCGGGCGGAGGCTCGAACACCGAGCAGACCGCCCGCATGCTCGGCCTGCTGGAGGGCGTGCTCGCCGACACCGCCCCCGACCTCGTGCTCGTCTACGGTGACACCAACTCCACCCTCGCCGCCGCCCTCGCCGCGGCCCAGGCCCGCGTGCCGGTCGGACATGTGGAGGCCGGCATGCGCTCCTTCGACCGCGCCATGCCGGAGGAGCTCAATCGCGTGTTGACCGATCACGCGAGCGACCTGCTGCTGTGCTCGACCGAGACCGCCGTCGCCAACCTGAACCGGGAGGCCGCGTCCGGGGAGTCGCATCTGGTGGGGGACGTGATGGCGGACGTCTCGCTGGCCTTCCGGCCGATCGCCGAAGAGCGCTCGAGAGCGCTCGAGGACTACGGGCTGGAGGAGGGGGGATATCTCGTGGTGACCGCGCACCGTCCGGGAAACGTCGATGACCCCGAACGTCTCGAGCGGCTGGTCGAGTTGCTCGAGGCGCTGCCGCTACCCACCCTCCTGCCGCTGCATCCGCGCACGGCTGCCCGGCTCGAGACGGCAGGCCTGCGAGAGCGGCTGGACAGGCTTCCGCTCCTGCGCCTGACCCCACCGCTCGGCTACCTCGACTTCATGAAGGTGGCCATGCACGCACGGGCGATCCTCACCGACTCCGGCGGGGTGCAGAAGGAGGCCTATCTGCTCGGGGTCCCGTGCGTGACCCTGCGCGAGAACACCGAGTGGGTCGAGACGGTGGAGTCGGGCTGGAACACGCTCGCGGGGCTCGACCCCGCCGCCGCCCTCGAGGCCGTGGCGCGGCCGGTCCCGGACGGCGGACGGCCCGAGCTGTACGGCGGCGGTCGTGCCGCCGAGCGCATCCGAGACGTGCTCGGCGCCTACACTGCGCGGCGATGACCCGATTGGAGCACATGAGGTGAGGGTGGGAGTCGTCGGGCTGGGGTACGTCGGCCTGCCGCTGGCGCTCGCCTTCGCCGAGGAGGGGCACGACGTCCTGGGGGTCGACGCGGATCCGCGCAAGGTGACGGCCCTCACCCGCGGTGAGAGTTACATCGAGGATGTGCCCTCGCAGCGCCTCGGCGCGATTAGGGAGCGGCTCGAAGTCGCGACCGGGTACGACCGGCTCGCCACGTGCGAGGCGATCCTGATCGCCGTGCCCACCCCCCTCACACGCAACCGTGAGCCGGACCTCGGGCCGCTCGTGGCCGCCGGCACCTCGGTCGCGAGGGTGCTCCGCGAGGGCCAGCTCGTGGTGCTCGAGTCCACCACCTACCCCGGCACGACCCGCGAGCGGCTCGCGCCGTTGCTCGAGGAGTCGGGCCTCGCCGCCGGCCGGGACTTCAACCTCGCATACTCGCCCGAGCGGGTCGACCCGGGCCGTACGGACTTCACGCTTCGGGGCACGCCCAAGATCGTCGGCGGGCTGACGCCTGCCTGCCTCGACCGTGCGGTGGGCCTCTACGGGCTGGTGTGCGACGAGATCGTGAAGGTGTCGGGGCCCGAGCCGGCGGAGCTGGCCAAGCTGCTGGAGAACGTCTTTCGCTCCGTGAACATCGCGCTCGTGAACGAGCTGGCGATGCTCTGTGACCGGATGGGAATCGACGTGTGGGAGGTGGTGGAAGCGGCGAGCTCCAAGCCGTACGGCTTCATGCGATTCGACCCTGGGCCCGGGATGGGCGGCCACTGCCTCCCCGTTGACCCGTTCTACCTGTCCTGGAAGGCGCGCGAGTACGGCCAGCCCACGGAGTTCGTGGAGCTGGCGGGCGAGGTCAACCAGCGGATGCCCGAGTTCTGCGTCGAGCGGGTGGCACGCGCCCTTAACGACAGATCGAAGCCGGTGCGCGGCTCTCGGGTCGTGATCCTCGGGGTGGCCTACAAGCCCGGAGTGGGGGACCTGCGGGAGTCGCCCGCGATCAAGATCATGGGGTTGCTGGCAAAGAGCGGAGCCGACCTCGTCTTCCACGACGACCACGTCCGCGAGCTGCCGGAGTTCGGCCTGCGCTCGGAGCCACTCGAGGCGGCGCTGGAAAGCGCCGACGTCGCCGTGATCGTGACCGCCCACCCGGAGCTCGATGTGGAGGGGGTGGTCCGGGCGGCCCCGCTCGTGGTGGACTTTCGCGGTGTCACGAGGGGAATCGAGGCGCCGAACCTGGTGCGTCTGTGACCGCGGCCGCGCCGCTGCGCGTGGGCGTGATCGGACTCGGGTACTGGGGCCCCAACCTCGCGCGGAACTTCGACCGCCTGCCGCAGTTCGACCTCGCCTGGATCTGCGATGCCTCCGAGGATGCCCGCAGTCGCTGGGGAGCAGCTTTTCCCGACGCCCGGATCGCGACCGGGATCGACGAGCTGCTCGGGGACGGAGCGCTCGAGGCGATCGCGGTGGCCACCCCGGTGTCGACCCACGCCCGGCTGGCGGAGCTGGTGCTCGCCGCGGGCAAGCACTGCTTCGTCGAGAAGCCGCTCGCCCAGTCCGCCGCAGAGGCAGAGGCGGTGGTGGCGGCGGCGCGAGACGCCGGCCGCGTGCTGATGGTCGGCCATCTGCTCGAATATCACCCCGGCCTCGAGCGGCTGAAGCAGATAGCCGACTCCGGCGAGCTCGGTGACATCCACTACATCTACGGGAACCGGCTGAACCTCGGAAAGCTGCGCGCCGAGGAGAACGCCCTCTGGAGCCTGGGCGCCCACGACGTGTCGGTGATGCTCCGCCTGGCCGGTCAGGAGCCCACGGAGTGCGCCGCAATGGGTGAGTCCTACATGCGCCCGGGTATCGAGGACGTCGTCTTCTGCTACCTGCGCTTTCCCTCGGGGCTCGCCGCCCACCTGCACCTCTCGTGGCTCGACCCGCACAAGGAACGTCGCTTCACCGTCGTCGGGTCCCGGAAGATGGCCACCTTCGACGACATGGAGGTCGAGCGCAAGCTCACCGTCTACGACAAGGGCTTCGACGAGGACTTCGCCTCCTACGGCGAGTACATCGCCCGCTCGGGAGACAGCTGGTCCCCGCGGGTGCCCAACGACGAGCCCCTCAGGCTCGAGTGCGCGCACTTCGCCGAGTGCATTCGCGACGGGGCGGTCCCGCGCTCGGACGGTGAGAGCGGTCTTCGCGTGGTACGGGTGCTCGAGCAGCTGCAACGGTCACTGGACGGGAGCGACCGTGCTACGGCCGTCTGACCGCGCCCCGGGACTGCTGTTGGGCGACCACGTGCTGCTGCCGCCGACGGTCGAGCTGGGCGGAAACGTCGTTATCCACGCGGGCACGGTCATCGGCGGGGAGGCGCGGATCCAGGATGGCGCGGTGATCGGCAAGCCGATCGCCCTCGGCCCCCACTCGGGCGCCTCCCGGGATCCCCTTCCTCCGGTCGAGCTGGGCTCCGGCGTGACCGTGTGCGCCGGGGCCGTAGTGGTGGCCGGCGCGCGCATCGGTGACGGCGCGATGGTGGGCGACCAGGCCCACGTGCGCGAGCGTACCGTGATCGGGGCGGGCAGCGTGATCGGACGCGGCGCGGCGGTGGACAACGACGTGAGGATCGGCGCGCGCGTGAAGATCCAGACCGGCTGCTACATAACCGCCTTCTCGACCATCGAGGACGATGTCTTCGTTGCCCCCGGCGTGACCCTCACCAACGACAACACCATGGGCCGTCACGGGCCGGCCCACCAGCTTCGTGGCGCGACGCTGCGGAGGGCGTGCCGGGTGGGCGGGGGCGCCGTGCTCACACCCGGCGTCGAGATCGGAGAGGAGGCGTTCGTGGCCGCCGGGGCGGTGGTGATCGCGGACGTCCCGGCCCGTAGCGTGGTGATGGGGGTGCCGGCGCGGGTCGTTCGTGACGTGCCGGAGGAGGATCTGTTGGAGCGGTTCTCGTGAGCGGGGGGACCCGGCGATCCCGCACCCGCCCCCGGCGAGAGCGCCGGCGGGGACTGCTGGCCGACCGCCGGACGCGGGCGCTCGGGCTCCTCGCCACCGCCGCCATCGCAGCGGTGATCACGGTGGAGTTCAGCCGTGTCTGGCGCAAGGGCTCCGCCCCCAAGGCGACCGTCGCGGAGGACCCGCTGCTGGCCGTTGCCGAAGCGGCGGCCGAGACCGCGGAGGTTGCCGTGACCGGATACCGCGAGGTCTCGACGCGCGAGAACTCGATGTTCAACCTGCTCACGTCCTTCGTGCTCACCTTCCTCACCGCCCGGACGGTGACCACTTTGCTGCGCGGCCGCTCTACCGTCGGCCCGTTCCGTGACCTGAAGCTGGGCCGGCGTCACATTCACCACTTCGTGCCGGGCATAGTGCTCGCATTTGCCTCCGGCGGCGCGGCGATCGTCACACGCAACGAGGCGATCGAGCCGCTGCTGGCGATCCCCTTCGGCGCGGGGATGGGCCTCACGCTCGACGAGTCCGCGCTGCTCCTGGAACTGGACGACGTCTACTGGACGGAGGAGGGCGTCCTCAGCGTGCAGATCGCGCTCGCGGTCACCGCGATGCTCGCGTCGGTGGCGCTCGCGATGCGCTTCCTGCGCCGTGGAGAGGAGGTCGTGCTCGAGGACTCGCCGTCGGGCGCATCCGGCGGCCTGCCCGGCGAGCCCGGCGGCCTGCCCGGCGAGCGTTAGAGTTGGCGCAATGGACTCCAGCTCAGGCGACAACCAACCCGACCCTCCAGGCTTCGGCCCCGGCTCACCGGGATATGGCCCCGGCCAGGCCCCGCCCTCCGGCCCGCAATCACCAGCGCCGGGCGCGCCGGCACCCCCGCCGAACCAGCCGGCACCGCCACCACCGGCCGCTCCGCCTTACGCGCCGCCGGCTCCCCCCGCCGGGCCCGAGACTCCCGGCATGCCGCCCGCGCCGCCCTACGGCGGCCCGGTTCCCCCTGGCGGCTGGCATCAGGCCCCTCCGGCGGCCGGCGGCCGGGCCCAGGGCGAGCTCGCGAGCTGGGGATCGCGAGCGGGGGCCTACGCCATCGACTCGCTCGTGCTGCTCGTGCCGGCCATCATCCTGTTCGTGCTGCTCGTCGGTGGCGCGGTCGGTTTGACCGGCACGGACGACGAGGACGTGGCTGTGGGCGCGGCCTTCGTGGCATTCTTCGGCTGGCTGCTGCTCGTCGGGCTCATCTGGCTCTTCTACGCCCCGCCGTTGATGAGCCGCAAAGGCGAGCGCAACGGTCAGACGTGGGGCAAGCAGCTGGTCGGCATCCGCGCGGTGAGGGACAGCGGCGAGCCGTGGCGGTTCGGGTCGGCGGCCCTGCGTGAGGTCGTGCTCAAGAACCTGGCGGTGGGCATCGCGTCGTCGATCATCCCCATCATTCCCTGGTTCCTCAACTTCTTCTGGCCGTTGTGGGACGACCAGAACCGTGCCCTGCACGACATGGCCGCGTCGAGCCACGTCGTGAGGGCCTGAGCCCTCGGCGGCAGGGGAACGGCCGGGGTCCTCCTCAGCGGGTCGCGGCGAGTTGCTGGGTGGCCTCGGTCCAGATGATCTCGTCGCGCCCCGGCCCGACGCCCACCATGACCACCGGTATGCCGAGCTCCTGTTCGATGAAGTCGAGGTAGCCGCGGGCGGCCTCCGGGAGGTCGGCAATCTCCCGACAGTCGGTGATGTCCTCGTGCCAGCCGGGTAGGTCGATCGTCTCCCCGCGGGCGGTGTGCAGCACGGACTGGTGGTAGGGGAAGTCCCTGAAGCTCGCGCCCTCGGGTCCCACGTAGCCCACCGCGACCCGCAGCGGATCGATGCCCGTCAGGACGTCCAGCTTGGTGATCACCAGCGCCGTGAGGCCGTTCACCCGGACCGCGTAGCGGAGGGCGACCACGTCGAGCCACCCGCACCGGCGCGCGCGTCCGGTCGTGGTCCCGAACTCCGCGCCGGCGGTCCGGAGGCGCTCGCCGAGGCCGTCGTGCAGCTCGCTGGGGAAGGGCCCCGCTCCGACGCGCGTGCAGTAGGCCTTGGTGATGCCCCAGACGTGGTCGATCGCCTTCGGGCCCACACCCGCCCCGACGCACGCGGCGCCGGCCACGGGGTTGGACGAGGTCACGAACGGATAGGTCCCGTGATCGATGTCGAGCAGCGTCCCCTGGGCACCCTCGAAGACCACCAGGCGGCCCTCGTCGAGCGCGTTCCAGGCGATCGGCGGCGTGTCGGCGATGTACGGCTCGAGGCGGTGGCCGAAGGCCGTGTACTCCTCGGTCATCTGGTGCAGGTCCAGGCGTGGATCCTTGGTGAACTCGCGCAGCGTCTGGCGCTTGGGCTCGAGTGCGGCCGTGATCTTCTGCTTGAGGATCTTCTCGTCGAGGACGTCCTGGAGGCGGATGCCAAGGCGCGCGGCCTTGTCGGCATAGCACGGTCCGATGCCGCGCTTGGTCGTGCCGATCTCGCGTCTGCCGAGCTTGGCCTCCCCGGCTTCGTCGAGCAGCAGGTGGTAGGGCATGATCAGGTGCGCGTTGGCCGAGATTCGCAGCCCGCTCAGGTCGATCCTCCGCCTGCGCAGGCCGTCGATCTCCTCCGACAGGACCCTGAGGTCCACCACCACGCCGTTGCCGATAACGCAGAGCTTGCCCGGGTAGAGGATGCCCGAGGGGATCAGGTGGAACTTGTAGGTCTCCTCGCCCAGGACGATCGTGTGGCCGGCGTTGTTGCCACCCTGAAAGCGGATCACGGCGTCCGCCTGCTCGGCCAGCAGGTCGACGACCTTGCCCTTGCCCTCGTCGCCCCACTGGGCGCCAACGATTACCAGTCCCGGCATGACCGAACGAGTGTAGGTGGACGGCCCCTAGACCGCGGACGTCAGCCGGAGATCCGGCCCCATGATGGGAATGGGATCGCCGCATATCTCGACGAGCCGCGAGACCGTCCTCGATCCGATCTCGTTCCGCAGCTCGTCGAGGTCGGTGATGTTCGTGGTGACCACGATCGAGCGCTCGTCCTGCCAGCGCTCGTTGACGATCGAGTACAGCTCCTGGAGGACCCAATCCGTCCGCTTCTCCGCGCCGAGGTCGTCGAGGTGCAGCAGGTCGACCGACACCAGCTTCTCGAAGAGGGACATGTACGAGCCGCCGGTCTCCCGGTCGTAGGTGTTCTTGATCTCGGCGAGCAGGCGCGTGACGGGGTAGATCGCCACGGAGCGGCCCTTCCGCTCGGCCGCCTGCGAGACCAGCATCGCGAGGGAGGTCTTCCCCGTGCCCACGTCGCCGGTGAACCAGAGGCCCTTCCCGGCGCCCAGCTGCTGATCGACCTGCTCGACGAAGGTGCGGACGTGGCGCAGGACGAATGGGTCGAGGTCGCAGACCGGCTTGCGCTCGAACGAGACTCCACGGTAGCGCTTGGGGATACCCGTCCCCATTCCCCGGCTGGCCGCCCTGCTGACCATGCGCTCCTGACACTCGCAGGGCTCGGACTGGTTGTCCTCCCGGAGGACCCACCCGTTGCCCTCGCAGATGCCCAGGACGCAGGGTCGGCGCCCGCCGGGGTCGCCATCTCCGCCCGGTTCGGGCACTGGACGCAGCATCACCTCACCGCGGTTTCGGCGACCCGCTCGCGCGCGATGCTCGCGAACTTCGGATAGCGGTCGAGGAAGGCGAGCTCGACATGGCCGACAGGCCCGTTGCGGTGCTTGCCGATGATCACCTCGGCCACGCCGGGCTTGTCGGTGTCGGAGTTGTAGTACTCGTCGCGGTACACGAACATCACGAGGTCGGAGTCCTGCTCGATGTTGCCGCTCTCCCGCAGGTCCGACATGAGCGGGCGCTTGTCCGGGCGCGCCTCGACCGCACGCGATAGCTGCGAGATGGCGATCACCGGAATGTGGAGCTCGCGAGCCAGGATCTTCAACCCGCGGCTCATCTTGCCGACCTGCTCGACACGGCCGTCGCGCGGGTCCTCCGGGCGGATCAGCTGCAGGTAGTCCACGATCAGCAGGCCGAGCGGGTGGCGCTGGTGGAGCCTGCGCGCCTTCGCGCGTAGCTCCAGCACCCCGATGTCGCTCGAATCGTCGATCCAGAGCGGCGCCGGCGCAAGCTTGTCGGTGGCCTGCAGGACCTTCGGCCAGCGCTCCGCCTTCACCCGTCCCTTTCGCAGGGACTCCCCGCTCAGCTTCGCGCGCGAGGCGATCAGGCGCTGTCCGAGCTCGCCCTCCGACATCTCCAGGGAGAAGAGGGCGACGGCCTTCCCGTGGTCGACCGCCGCGTTCTCGGCGATGCACGTGGCGAGACAGGACTTGCCCATCGCCGGCCTCGCCGCCAGGACGATCAGGTTCCCGGGCTGGAAGCCCCCGTTGATCTCGTCGAGGTCCCGGAAGCCGGATGGCGTGCCGGTGAGCGACTGCCCCTCCTTCGAGAGCCGCTCCAGCTTGTCCAGTTCCTCGTGGAGTATCTCCTCGATCGGCCGCAGCGCCTTCGCCTCATGGTCGTGACCGGCCCGGAAGATGGCCTGCTCGGCCTGCTCGACCAGCAGGCGGGGGTCGCCGCTCTCGGTGGCCACCCGCTCCTGGATCTCGCGTGCGGTGGCGAGCAGGCCGCGCAGGATCGCGTGGTCGCGCACGATCTTGGCGTAGTCCCGCACGGCTCCGACTGCGGGAACCATGGTGGGGAGGGAGTGCACGTAGGCCGGCCCGCCCACCTCTGCGATCCTGCCCTCCCGCGTGAGGTCATCGCAGACGGTGATGGCGTCAACGGCCTCGGGCTCCGCCTTCTCCTTCAGGCGGAGCATCGAGCGGAAGATGAGCTGGTGGCGCGGCCGGTAGAAATCGTCCGGTCCCAGCTTGAGCTCGACGAGGATCTGGTCCAGTGCCTGCTCGGTGAGCAGGATCGCGCCGAGGACCGCGACCTCAGCCTCCTCGTTCTGCGGCGGCACGCCGGCGGCGCCCGGCGGCGGGGCTAGGACGGCCACGACGGCGTTCCGGGGGTTACTCGGCGGTGACGATCGTCTTGACGGCGGCGCTCACTCCATCGGCGACCTCCACCGTGATCATGTGGGTGCCCGTCGCCTTGATCGGCTCCTCGAGCTGGATCCGGCGCTTGTCGAGCTTCAGGCCACGTGCCTGACGCACCGCGTCGACGATCTGCTGTGCCGTCACCGATCCGAACAGCCGGCCGTCGTCCCCGGCCTGATGCGAGATCGTGAGCACGGTCTTGCGCAGCAACGCCGCGGTCTCCTCGGTCCGCTGCGCCTGCTCCACCACCGCGCGCTCCGCAGCCTCCTGCCGACGCTCGGCCTCGGCAATCGAGGCAGCCGTGGCGGGCTGGGCGAGCTTGCGCGGGACGAGGAAGTTGCGCAGGTAGCCGTCCGAGACGTCGACCACGTCCCCCCGCTCTCCGAGCGGCTCGACGGATTGCAGCAGGATCGCCTGAGCCATCAGCCGACCCTCCCGCGAGAGGGTCGGTTTCGCGTAACTGCTCTGTGCGACCGCATGAAGCCGGCAATGCTACCGCCTCCTCTTCGCCACAGGATGCGGCGGCAACCCCGGCTAGAACGGGATGTCGTCGTCTGAGGCCCCGCCGCCGGCTGCCGCCGGCTGGAAGTCGGCCGTGTCCGCGGGGACATCGCTCTGCGGGGTGAACCGCGAGCCGTTCTCCTCGCCCCCCTCGCGCGATCCGAGGAACTGGACCGAGTCCGCGATGATGTCCACGCTCTGCCGCTTTCCAGAGCCGTCCTTCGCCTCCCACTCGCGCCACTCCAGGCGACCGTCGATCGCCACCGGGCGCCCCTTCGAGAGGTATTGGGCGCAGTTCTCGCCCTGCGCGCCCCAGACCGTGACATCGAAGTAGTTGGGCTTGTCGGCCCACTGGCCGGAGGCATCCTTGCGGCGCGTGTTGCAGGCCACCCGCAGTCCGCACACGGCGGTGCCGCTGGGCGTGCTGCGCAGCTCGGGATCGCGGGTGAGGTTGCCGGTGAGGACGACCCTGTTGATGTTCGTGGCTGCCATCTGTAGCTCCTTCTGGTCTCTCGGAAGTTGGTGGAGGCTGGACGGTCGAGGTTACAAAGGCGGTCGGCGGAGTTGGGCCGGACCTGACACATTGACCCTGCTCTTTGCGTCAACTGTGGATGAGCCGTCACACAGGGGCCTCAGGCGGTGCGCACTCCGACCACGCAGGCCCGGTGGCGGGGGTCGGCGCGGGTCGTGAAGCCGAGCGCGTCGAGGTCCCGCTCGCACTCGGCGACCGTGTAAGGCTCGTGCACCTCGACGGTGATGGTGCGGACACGAGCGGCCCATTCGGTCCCCGTGCGCAGCAGCTCGCGCTCGGCGCCTTCGACGTCCACCTTGGCGTAGTCCACGACGGCGTCCGGGCCCGCGCGGGCGAGCAGCGTTCCGGGGGAGATCGCGGGCGCGGTCCTCACGCCCGGGTCCTCGAAGCCCTCCGGCACGTCGGCCACCTGGTGGCCCGAGGTGCCGCCGGGGAAATGGCGGTAGCGCAGCTCCCCGTCCTGTGGCCACACGCCTCCCTGGACGACCTCGCAGCGCTCGGACCAGGGCGCCAGGTTCACCCGCGCGAGCTCCGCGTTCTCGCGGTCGAGCTCCACCCCGAGGATCCTGGCGGCAGGAAATCGGTTGGCCATGTCCGCCATCGTCAAGCCGATGTTGGCGCCGAGGTCCCAGATCAGCCGCGGGTCCCGCATCTCGGGCGGGGGGAGGTGGTAGCGGCCGGCGAAGGTCCCCCAGACGGTGTCGACATCGGAGGTGCTCGGTCGAAGCAGGACCTCCCTCCCTCCCAGCGGGCGCAGTCGCACCCGCACGACACGTCCCCCCGAACCCTCGTGGCGGCGGATCCGGCTGAGACGGAGATAGACCAGGAAGCTTCGCGGCCCGGCGGTCACGCGGGTGGCCACGAAGGTGAGCCGCACCAGGCGCTGGGCGGGCGAGGGGAGGCGCGCGAGGGCACGCCCGATGCGGTCGCGGCGTACGCCGGTTCGGCTCACAGCGAGCTTGGGAGCCGCGTCAGCCGAACCCCAGGGGGCCCGGCGTCACTCAGCCGTTGCCTCGGCGGGTTCGGCCGGTACGGCGGGAACGGCGGGAACGGCGGGTTCGGCCGGCGCGTCGGCCGCCGCCCTGGCAGCCACGCGCCCGTTGGGCTCGTCCTCGCGGCGGGCGGGCGTGGGATCGGGGCTGGGCGGCACCGGCGGTGATCCCGGACCCTGGCGGATGATGCGAAAGCGCATGACGCCGTCCATGATCTTGAGGCTGTGGTTCAGCCGGTCCAGAAGGGCGTTGTCACCTTCGAACTGGTAGAGGTGGTAGGCGGCCTCCGGCCGGTGGTCGATCTCGAAGGTCATGCGCCGGCTACCCCAATCGTGCGCACTCACGATCTTCCCTCCCGAGTTCAGCGAGGCCTCGACCTCCCCCACGATCTCGCGCTGGCGCTCGTCGGGGGCGTTCGAATCGATCAGCAGCATGAGGTCGTAGAGGCGTGTCATGGGGCGCGAGACGATCGCAGCGAGGGGGCGAGTTCCCGTGCGCCACGGCTCCAACTGGCGTGGCACGCCGGCGAGCACGCGGAGCACCCGGCCCGCTGGCACGGGTGCGATGGAGGAACGTCGGACGGTTGGCGGCACTACTCGCCGTCGGGCTGCTGATCTCCCTCGGACCACGCGGCTTCGACAGCGGCCCCGCCCAAGGGCCCGACGGCCGACCCGACCCGCCTCCCCCGCTGGCTGAGCCGCCACGGCAGGGCTCTCTCGCGCGTCCGTCCGCCGATCCGCCGGAGCGGCGGCTGCCCACCGCTGCGACGGGCCGGCGGCGAGCATCTGCCCGCCCCCGCGCCCGCCCCCGCGCCACGCGCAAGCGGCGCGTTTTTCCTCGCCCGCCGCAGCCCGCCCTTTCCGTCGATGTCCACCCGAGCCCACCGGCGCGATCGGTCCGGAGCGCTCCGCTGGAGCTCGCCCCGCGAACCGGAGAGTTCACGCCGGACCCCTGAAGTGGGCCGACCGCTATCCGCCGCCGGGCGTCCCCCCGCTGCGCTTTGCTTCGATGTCGGCGAGCTGGTCGTCGACCCAGTCGCCCGGATCGCGCGCGGTGACCACACGCTTCAGTCCCTGGGCCCGCCAGGAACGCTCGTCCGGGGACATGGTGAGAGCGCGGTGGATGGCCTCCGCCTGCTCCTGGACGTCGAAGGGGTTGACCGACAGGGCGAACTCCGCAAGCTCCTCGTGGGCACCCGTGTTCTCGCTCAGCAGGGATACCCCGTCGCGCTCGTTGACCAGCGGCCCCTCCTTGGCGATCAGGTTCATGCCGTCGAACATGGCGTTCACCATCAGCAGGTCGTAATGCTTGTAGGCGGCGATCGCCTCGTCGAGGTTCTCGCGCAGCCGCAGGTCGATCGGCATCCAGTCCGTGGTGCCGTGACGGTGGTTGATGACGGCCACGAGGGCCTCGATGCGCTCGAGGTACTCGGCGTACTCCGCTATGTCCTGCCGCGACGGGATGAGGTGGGCGATGAAGGTGACCTGCTCGAGGAAGTCCTGGTGCTGATCGAGAAACATGTCGAACGCGGTGAAGCCGCGGAGGATGTTCTTGGAGAGGTCCGCGCGGTCCACCCGGAGGATCAGGTGCTCCCGGCGCCGGCGCAGGATCTCGCCCTCGTACTCCTGCACCGCCGGGCGCTGGGCGTTGCGCTGGAACGTCTCGGCGGAGATCGGCAGCGGGTACGCGCGCACCCAGATCTCGCGCCCATCGAAGTGGACGATGCCTGCCTTCTCGTCCACGTCGAGGTCGAACAGCTCGCGGCAGCAGTGCATGAAGTTGCGGCGGTAGGCACGTGTGTGGAAGGCGATGATGTCGTTGGCCAGGACCCCCTCGAAGATGTCCTCGCGGATGTCGCGCGGTAGCACCCGCCAGGCGTCGGGCTGGGTCCAGGGAATGTGCACGAAGTGGTGCAGGAACACGTCGGGACGGGCCTCGCGGATGAACTTCGGGGCCGCGTAGAGGTGGTAGTCGTGGAGCATCACCACCGCGTCTTCAACGTCCTCGATCTCCTCTAGCACGGCCGCCGCCAAGTCCTTGTTGACGACGCGGTAGCCATCCTCGTAGGAGTCGACCTCCCACTTGCGGATGTCGGGCGCGTTGGAGAGGTCCCAGAGGTAGTGCTGGATGAACCACAGCATCGGGTTGGCCACGACGTTGTAGAAGCGCTCGTACGCGTCGGAGTCGGACTCCACGAGGCGGATCCGGTACGTCACGTCCTCGAGCTCGCACTCGAAGCTGCGACCGCCGTGCTGGGCGGCGGCCTCTGCGTCCACGTCTGACAGGGTGGATGCGATCCAGAGGGCGTCGCGGTGGTGGACCAGGCCGGTGAGGGCGGTCACGAGGCCACCGCCGCCCCGGTGGGGCTCGAACCCGCCGTCCTCCGTGCGCTCGAAGGTCGCGGGCCCGCGGTTCGATACCAGGACGAGCTCGACGTCGCCGCTCATGCCTTGGCGCGGAAGATCTTCAGCCAGTCACGCAGCAGCCGCGGCGTCAGGAATCGCTGCCGGACATGCTCCTTGCCTGCCCGCCCCAGCCGCTTGCCGAGGTCCGGATCCTCGAGTATCCCCACCGCGCGCTCGGCACACTCGGCGGCTGAGGAGACGAGGTAACCGGTCTTGCCGTCCTCCACCTGCAGCGGGATGCCCCCGACGTCCCCGCCGATGAAGGGGCGCGCCTTCCAGAGCGCCTCGGAAACGGTGAGGCCGAAACCCTCACGCGTGGACTTCTGGATCACGACATCCGCCTGGGACTGGAACGCGTTCACCTCGATCGCACCGACGTTGTTGAGGTTGTTGAGGATGTGGATGTCGGGGTTCCCATCTGCGTAGGCCATCGTCTGGTTGAAGAACTCCCACCCCTCCGGATCGTCCGTTGCCATCGAACCGACGAGGGCCAGCTGCGCGGCGGGCACCGCTTCGGCCACCTGACGGTAGGCGTCGATCACCCCCATCGGATCCTTCCAGGGGTCGAAGCGCGAGACCTGGCAGAGCATGGGCCGGTCCACATCGATCCCGAACTGGTCGCAGACGTAGGCGGCGTCCTCCGGGGAGAAGGCCATGTTCTTGGGGGAGAGCGGGTCGATCGCCGGAGGCACGATGTGGATCGGCGTACCGTCCAGCCCGCTCGGCACGTACTGCTCCAGGTGGAAGATCGCCCCGTCGTAGGAGCGTACGAAGGGCACGAGCCGCTCGATCGCGGTCGGGTTGGGGGTCGAGAGATCGATGTGGCAGCGCCAGATCCACGTGCGCGCCTTCTCGGGCACGAGCTGGTGGATGGCGGCGGGCTGGGGATCGTGCACGATGATCACGTCCCAGCCGCCCTCTATCTCCTGGGCGTTCATCTCGTTGTACTTGGCGAAGATCTGCCACTGCTCCGGTGAGAGACCGTCCGGGTTGCCCTGAAGCGCGTTGTGGAGGATCTTCGTGGTGTTGTAGAACTCCTCGCGGCCGAGCATCACCTGCCACTCGGTCTCGATGCCCACGTCACGCATCAGCGGCACCAGCGTGTAGAGGATCTCGGCCACGCCGCCACCGAACGCAGTCGCCGAGAGGTGGAGCACGCGGAGGCCCTCGAGCTCCCCTGCGAGTTGACGCACCTCCTCGATCAGCGGCTTGCCCACGAGGTGGGTGTAGTCCGCGAGGCTCTTGTGTCCGACGAGAACCGGCTGCAGCATCAGGCTTCCAGCTGCTTGGCGAGGACCGTCCGGCCGGCAAAGAACTCAGCTCGGTCGACGGTGGCCTCGATGATGGCGCGGCTGAGCTCCTGTTCGTCGGGGGGCGTGGCGCCCGCCGGACCGCAGAGCTCGATCGCGAGCCGGTCGGGATGCAGCCGGAAGGCGAAGTCCACCGTGTCCTCGTCGCCGCCGGCCTCGATCAGCTCCGAGGCCGCTTCGGTGACGGCCAGCTTCAGATCGGCGACCTCCGCCGGCTCGAGCGGCGTGAGCCGGCACACCGCCGCGAGTGCCAGCCGGGCGAGCACCAGGTACCCCGGCTTCGCCGGAACGGTGAGGGATACATCGCGACTATCGGCAGCCACGGCGGGCACGTTACCCGGAAAGCCGCCAGATCCCGTCGTCGGGCCCGGTGACGATGGCGCGGTGGAAGGCTTCGCCGGCGCCGGCGCCGGCCGCCACCGACACCGTCATCGACGCTGCTCGGGCGGGCGGTCGGGGCGCTCGCCGAGCTTGACCCTCTCGGTGCGGCGCTTCCCATCGCGGATCAACTCGAGCTCGACCTCCTCACCCGCGTCACGAGCGCTGACCAGGTCGGCGAGGTCGGCCTCCCGGGTCAGCTTCCGGCCGTCGACGGACACGATCACGTCGCCGTCCGCCGGCACGCCTTCCTGGCCCTGGAAGTCGACCTTCCTGCTGCCGGTCCCCAGCCCGGCGCGGTCCGCCGGGCTCCCATCCTCGACCCGCACGATCAGTGCTCCGTCTCGCACCGGCAGGTCCAGGCGCTCGGCCAGCTGGGAATACAGCGGCTGTGAGGTCACGCCGAGGTAGCCGTAGTCAACCCTGCCCTCGGCGCGCAGCGCGCGCAGGGACCGCCGCACGATGTCGACCGGCACCGCGAAGCCCACGCCCTCACCGCCGCCGCTGGTGGACTTGATCTGCGAGTTGATGCCCAGCACCTCTCCCTTGCCGTTGAGCAGCGGTCCACCCGAGTTGCCCGGGTTGATGGCGGCGTCGGTCTGGATGGCATTGCCGATCTGAAAGGCGGTCAGCGACTGGATCGTCCGGTCGACCGCGGAGATCACCCCGACCGACAGCGACTGGCGCTCTCCGAAGGGGCTCCCGATCGCCGCGACCGGCTCGCCGACCACGAGATCCTTCGAGTTGCCGAGCCTGAGCGGCGTGAGCCTGAGCCCGGCGGGATCGAGCTTCAGGAGGGCCACGTCCGCGCCCGGATCCTCGCCCACGATGCGGGCGGCCACCCGGCTGCCGTCGGAGAGCTCGACGTAGATCTGCTTCGCGCGCTTTGTGTTCGGGGGGCTGCCGGCCGTGACCACGTGGGCGTTCGTCGCCACGAAGCCCTGCCCGTCGAGCACGAACCCCGACCCCTGGCCCCCCTCGCCGTCGTCATCCCTTCTCGGTAGGAGCGCCCGGCGGCCGCCGTCGAAGATCGAAAGGACGGTGACCACGCCGGGCGAGAGCCGTCGGTAGAGGGCCGTGGGATCGAAGCCGCCCCCCTTCCCGAGGCCCTCGACGACGTCCACGCGCGTGGTGCGCACCTCCGCTTCAGCATTCGGGGCGGCGCTCTCAGATCCGCCGTCGGATCCGCCGGCGCACCCGACGATCGGCAGGGCCGCCGCGATGGCCGCGACGATGCCCGCCGCAGCGAGCCGCGCACGCATCAGGCGTCCGGCCCCCGGTCATCCGCGGGGAGCTTCAGAGTGAAGACAGCGCCGACCGGGAGGGACTCAGCGCGGATCTGTCCCTCCATGTGCTCAGCCAGCTCCCGTGCGATCGCAAGCCCGAGTCCGGCACCGCGGGTGCCGTCACCGGTGGTGAAGCGCTCGAATATCCGGGTGTCCTCCGGGAGGCCCGGTCCTTCGTCCACGACGGTCAGCTCCGCGGCTCCATTCGCGCGCCGGGTGGTCACCGTGACCTGGGTGCCCTGCGGGGTGTGCGTAAGGGCATTGTCGAGCAGAATACGGATGATCTGGGCAACCCGCTCTCGGTCACAGCTCGCCTCCACGCCAGGATCCGGAAGGTGCAGCGCCACGGCTGGCCGCTGCGCGGTGACCACCGGCCTGAACTCGCTCGTCACCGCGCGCGCCACCTCCGAGAGGTCGACCGGCTCCCGCTCGAACCGGACCGATCCGGCATCCAGGCGCGAGAGATCGAGCAGGTCGACGGCCAGCTTCTGAAGCCGCTCCACCTGTTCGGCCATCGTGTCGAGGAACTCCCGCCTGGTGGCCTCGTCGAGCTCCTCGTCTCGCAGCAGCTCCACGAAGCCGCCGAGCGAGAAGATGGGTGTGCGCAGCTCGTGTGAGGCAGTGGCCACGAACTCCTTGCGCGCCAGGTCGACTCGCCGCAACTGCCTCTGCATGTCGTTGAACGTGCGGGTGAGCTGACCGAGCTCGTCTTCGGAGTCGACCGGCAGCGGCTCGATGAAGTTCCCCGCCGCCACCTGCTCGGCCCCCTGCTCGAGCCTTCTCACACGGCGAGCGAGCGCCTGGGCCACGAAATACCCTCCGACCAGGGCGAGCAGCAGCGCGGCGGTGGTGGCCAGCAGCAACCGCTTGCGGACAAGCGACACCGTGTCGGTCACGTCTTCCAGGCTCTGCGAGTAGAGGGCGATCCAGTTGTTCTCTCCCCGGGAGGAGAGCGGCTGGGCCACCTGGCCCAGTTCCTCGCCATCGAGCGCGCCGTGACCGCGGGCCGGGGCCCTGGTGCGCGCGGCCTCCCTCGCGAGTCCGGGGTTCTGGGGCACCGCGCGCTCTTCGCGGGTGTCGGTGATGACGTAGAAGGGCGCGTCAGAGCCGGGCTGGCGGGACTGCTGCACGCCGAGCAGCGTGATCCGCGCCCCGGCCGCGTCGGCCACCGCTCGCACCCGCCGGTCGAGCTCGACCGCGGAGATCTCCTGGCGTCCCATCAGGTCCTCGAGCGTGGTCTTGGCGCCCGTCGCCACACCCTCCAGGTCGGCAAGCTTCTGTTGCTCGAGGTTGGCCTCGAGCTGGGGTACGACGGCCAGGTACATGACGGCGAAGGCGGCGGCCGTGATGCCGAGGAACAGCAACACGAGCTTGTTGCGCAGCGAGCGCAGGTGCGGGCGGGCGATCATCGGTCCCGGTAGCGGTAGCCGACCCCGCGCAGGGTGAGGATCAGCTCGGGGTGCTTCGGGTCGCGCTCGAGCTTCTCCCGCAGATGCCGGATGTGCACATCCACGGTGCGGGGGTCGCGGTATGAGGCGTCGCCCCAAACCCGTTCAAGAAGCACCATGCGGTTGTAGACGCGGCCCGGGTTGCGCGCCAGAGCGGCAAGGATCTCGAACTCCACGTAGGTCAACCCCGCCGGCTCGCCCGCCATCGTGACGTTGCGCTTGTCAAAGTCGATCCGGAGGTCCCCGTCCTCGAGCGGCTCCTCGCCCGGGTCCTCGCCGCGGGTGCGCTCGGCTCGGCGCAGGACGGCTTTTACGCGGCTGCGAAACTCACGCACCGAGAACGGCTTGGTGATGTAGTCGTCTGCGCCGAGCTCGAGGCCGAGCACCTTGTCGATCTCCTCGGTGCGCGCGGTGAGCATGATGATCGGCACCGAGCTCTTCGCGCGCACCCGCCGGCAGACCTCGAAGCCGTCCACTCCCGGAAGCATGAGGTCGAGCACGACCAAATCGATGTCATCGTCTCGCAGCCGCTCGAGCGCCTCGGGACCGTCCAGTGCGGCGACGACCTCGTAGCCGTCCTTGCGCAGGGGGAAGGCGAGCAGCTTCTGAACCGACTCTTCGTCGTCTACCAGGAGGATGCGGGGAGTGGGGTGTTCCATAAAGCGCCCACCGGCGGTGGGCCGCGCCTTCTCCAGATTGTAGGTTGAGGAGGTGCGGAGCCGGCGAGCGTGATCGAGCCACGGATCTACCGGGCGGCCTTCGTGCCTGCCGTGGTCGCGGTCGTGCTTGTGATGTTCTCGCTCGAGAGCAGCCCCCGGCCACTTCCACAGGGGCTCGCGGCGGACGTGCTCTTCGACGGCCGCCAGGCCTCGGCCACCGCGCGCCAGCTCGTGGCAGCAGCGCGCGACCGCCGTGCCGGGACGGCGGGGGACCGCGCTCTGGCGGGCCGCGTCCGCACGACCCTTGCGGCGCGGGGGTTCGCCGTTGAGGTGGACCGCTTCGAACGGGACGGGAAGCGACTCGTGAACGTGATCGGCCGACGGGCGGGCAAGTCACGGCGTCAGATCGTGGTGCTGGCCGCCCGCGACGCCTCGGGGGTGCCCGACGCGGCCGGCAGCGCCGCGGACACGGCGGCGCTGATCGAGCTCTCGCGCGTATTCGAGGGCCGTCCCTCACGCAAGACCCTCGTGCTGGCCTCGGTCGATGGGTCGACGCTCGGCCACGTGGGAGCCCAGCGCCTCGCGCAGCGGCTGGACTCCTCCGATCTGGTCGATGGTGTGCTCGTGATGTCGGACCTGGGCGCGGGATCGAAGGAGGCCCCCTCGATCGTTTCGTGGTCAAACGACGCCACGCGCGCCGGTATCGGCCTGCAGCGCACCGTGGCCGAGTCACTCAGGCAGGAGCTCTCCCGTCCCGCGGCCGGGACCGGCCCCGCCGGCCAGTTGGCACGGCTTTCCTTCCCGATCGGCATCGGCGCGCAGGGGGCTCTGCTCGAAGCCGGTTATGACACGGTCCGGATAGCCGGAGCCGGTGAGGTGGGGGATACCGGGAAATCAGAGCCCGGCGCGATCGACGAGGACCGTCTCGGCGGCCTCGGCCGGGCCACACTGCGCACCGTGACGGCGCTCGACCAGGGTGGCCGCCCGGCCCACGGCCCGCGCGCGTATGTCACCGCGGTGAGCCAGGTGGTGCCCGGCTTGGTCCTCACGCTGCTCGGCCTGACCCTGATCCTCCCGGCCCTGGTGGCCAGCGTGGACGCGTTGGCGCGGGCCCGCAGGCGTCGCCGCGCGGTCTTCCCCTGGCTCAGGTGGCTCGGCGGCGGCGCCCTCGCCTTCGCAATCGGCCTCGGGCTGGCTCACCTCCTGGCGGTTGTCGGCGCCACGCCGGACCCGCCCCCCGCCCCGGTTGCGCCCGGTCTGTATCCACTCGACGCGCCGGCCGCCGTCGTGCTCGGGGTGGTGGCCGCGACGGTCGCGCTCGCGTGGATCGGGCTGCGCCACCTGGCCAGACGAGCGGACAGCGCTCTCGCTGACCCGGCGGAGCCCGCCGCCGCCGTGGCGGTGGCGCTCGTGCTGAGCGGGGCGACGCTCGCAATGTGGGCCGTCAATCCGTACTCGGCGCTCATTCTCGCGCCGGCGCTCCACCTGTGGATCCTCGCCACCTTGGTGGATCCTCCGCCGGCCCGTCGCACGCGGCTCCTGATGGTGGCGGGCGGCCTGCTGTTACCGGCCCTGCTGGTGGCCTATGAGCTGATCACGCTGCACCTCGATCCGCTGAGCGGCAGCTGGTACCTGTTCCTGCTGGTCACCGGTGGGCATGTAGGCGTGGTCAGCGCGCTCCTGGGCTGCGTGCTGGCCGCGGTGCTCGGGTCGGTGGTTGCAATCGCGAGCGCCGGGCACCCACAGGCGGAGGGGTCGAGCGGCGACCCGCCGTCCGTCAGGGGGCCGGGCTCCTATGCGGGGCCTGGCTCCCTCGGAGGCACCTCGAGCGCCCTACGCCGATAGCACGCCAGGGAGCGCCGAATGGGTCCGCACCCGAGGTTCGGCGTCCAGTGGGATCGTGCAAATCTCATCTACGTGAGGATCCCGGCCGATGCGTTGGACATGAACACACGCTTACGCATCGCGATAGACAGCGGTAACTACTCCGTCGATGCGGACGCCGTGGCGGAGGCGATACTGCGCCGGTCGTGGGGGCACCCGCCCCTTCCCGTGTCGCCCTCACGGGTGCTCGTACCCACGCATCTCTTCGAGGACCCGCCCCGCCGTCCCGGTGAGCTCGACGCCGTGGCCCTCGAGGGCACTGCCTAGGCGGGTCACAGGCGTGCCTGCGGCGGCCACGATGGGTCCCCACCGCTCCGGCGCGACCGTGAAGAGCAGCTCGTAGTCCTCACCGCCGGTTGCGGCCAGCTCGCGCGGGTCACGCCCGATCGCCTCGGCGGCCTCCCGTACGCCGGGCGCCAGCGGTGCCGCAAGCAGGTCTAGCGACAGCCGCACCCCGCTGGCTGCGGCCAGGTGCCTGGCGTCGGTCGCGAGCCCGTCGCTCAGGTCGATCATCGCCGTGGCCCCGGCGGCGGCGATCGCCCGGCCCGCCGCGAGGCACGGTTCCGGGCGTCGGTGGCGGTGGGCGAGGTGCTCGGCGTCGGCGGGTGAGAGCGCCGGCACGCGCCCTCTTAGAACGAGCAGGCCGGCAGCCGAGGCGCCAAGGTCCCCGGTGAGGCCCACGACGTCGCCGGGACGCGCACCGTCTCGGCCGGCCAGCTCGTCCTCGCTGTCGGCCCAGCCCGTCACGCAGACGGTGATCACCAGCGCGCCGGACCTCACGATGTCTCCACCGGCCATCGTGGTGCCGGTGCGTTCGGCGAGGGCTGCCATTCCCTGGACGAGCGAGAGGGCGTTCGCGGCCGCCAGGTCGTGAGGCAGCGCGAGCGAGACGTATGCCTCCCCCGTGTCCGCGCCCATCGCCGCGAGGTCGGAGAGGGCGGCGGCCAGGGCCTTGTGCCCGGCGTCCTGGAAGGAGTGGGTGGCCAGCTCGAAGTGGACCCCCTCGGCTGCCGCGTCGATCGAGGTGACGGCAAGCGGTCGCGCGCGCACGACGGCGGCGTCGTCGCCCACCCAGCGGACCACACGCTCGCCGGGGGGGCCGAGCGCCCGCTCGATCGCTGCGATCAGCTCCAGCTCCGCCATGGGTACAGTCTGAACCGGTGAAGGCCTCGCGGGTACCCGACGCCGAGAGGGAGAAGGGTTCGGCGTCGCTGCTCGAGCGCCTCGGTGCGGCAGCCGCCGGCGTCTCCTCGGCCGAGAGCGCCAGTCCGCGCAGGAAGGCACTCCTGCAGTACGGGCTCGCGGCGCTGATCTTCGGCTTCCTGATCTTCTTCGTGGCGCGGCAGTGGAATCAGCTCCCCGACTTCGACTGGCGCTTCTCCGCGGGATGGCTCGCGGTGGCGATCGCCTGTGTGGTGCTCTTCTACACGCTCCAGGGAGAGCTCTGGCGCGTGGTCATCCACTCGCTCGGGGAGCACATCGACCCGCTTCCCGGCCGTGCGGTGTGGGGCAAGTCGCTGATCGCCCGTTACGTGCCGACGAACGTGCTGATGGTGGTGGGGAGGGTCGTCATGGCCGAGCGGTTCGGGGTGCCCAAGCGGGTGACGCTGGCGAGCGTTCTCTACGAGCTGGCGCTCGCCCTCGCCACCGCGGTCATGGTGGGCGCCTACTTCGTGATCGAGCTACCCGAGCTCGAAGGCCGGCCGGCGCGCTTTGCGGTGCTCGTGCTGATTCCGGCGGTGCTCGTGGTCGCCCACCCGCGAGTGTTCGCGCCGCTGGCCGACTTCGCGCTGCGAAAGCTCGGTCGCGAGCCGCTCCCGCGGGTACTGCCTTTCGGCCGTGTCC
Organism: Thermoleophilaceae bacterium; assembly: GCA_051005475.1. GTDB lineage: Bacteria > Actinomycetota > Thermoleophilia > Solirubrobacterales > Thermoleophilaceae > JAAYBF01. The sequence goes on along the minus strand of JBPCJI010000080.1, from coordinate 5,888 downwards.
TGCAGCTGTGCCTGGCCTACCTCGTCTGCTGGGCCACCATCGGGCTCGGCCTCTTCGCCTTCGCGGCGGCGCTGCACCCCGTGGACCTGTCGGACCTGCCCTACATAGCCTCCTCCTACCCGGTGGCGTTCTGCGTCGCCGTGCTCACGTTCATCGTGCCGGGCGGGATCGGCACGCGGGACGCCGCGCTCGCGGCATCCATGGCCGTGGTCCTGCCCGGCGCCGTAGCCGCCGCCATCGCGGTGGCCTTCCGCATCCTGCAGACGCTGGTCGAGCTGCTCTACGTGGCCGCCGCCGTGACGCTGGAGCGCCGCGGGAATGGACCCGCGGTAGAAGCGCAGGTGGACTAGGGCTGGAAGTTCGGATCGTCGGGACTCGGCGCGTTCGAGTCCGGATCCACACCACGAGGGTTGGGCGTGGGTTCCGCGGCGGGAGGCTCCGGTGCCTGCTGGCGTGGCGCGTCGTACAGCCGCGGGTCGTATCCACGGTAGTCCTGGCCGCCGGCGGAGTTGTCACCCGGGCCGGTCGGTGGTGGCGAGTAGTAGGTGCCCCCGCTGTTGCCGTAGTACCTGCCGCCTCCGCTCTGCCCGGTGCGGGAGTACTTTCCGAAGAACGGCTTGAACTGCAGCGGCTCGGCGGGCTCGGCGAAGTCCTCGCAGCTGCTGCCCTTGGCCACCACCATGTAGTCGTGCCAGATGCCCGCGGGAATCGTGCCGCCGGCCACCCCCGGCATCGACTGGAGCGCGTTCGGGAAGCCGACCCACGTCGAGGTGGCGAGCTTGGGTGTGTAGCCCACGAACCAGGCGTCGTTGAAGGCGTCCGTGGTGCCGGTCTTCCCGGCGGCGGGGCAGGGGATGCTCGCGCGCGTGCCGGTGCCCGCCTGCACGTTCTGGCGCAGGATCTTCGTGACTTCGTACGCCTGTCCATCGGAGAGGACCCGCTTGCGGTTGGGCTTGCCGAGGTCGCCGGTCTTCCCGTCGGGGAAGACCACCTTCTTGATCCCCTTCGGCTCGTTGCGCATCCCGCCCGAGGCCAGCGTGGCGTAGGCGTTGGCCATCTCGAGGACCGTCACGCCCAGCCGCAGTCCACCGAGGCCCTCGGCGGGGAGTCCGTCCAGCTTGGTGGTGATCCCCATCAGCTGCGCGGTCCGCTTCACCGCCTGGGGTCCCAAGTCGACTATCAGCTGCGCGTAAACCGTGTTGTCTGACGTGAGCGTGCCGCGCACCAGGTTCATCGTGCCGCCGTAGCTGTTCCCGTAGGTCTTCACCTTCCATGGTCCGAAGCCCGGCACGTTGAGGCTGAGCGGCCGCGAGGTATAGGTGGTGGTGGCGGGATTCATCCCCCTGCGGATCGCGGCGGCCAGCACGAAGGTCTTGAACGCGGAGCCGGGCTGGCGATGGCCCTGGGCGGCGAGGTTGAAGCGGCGGTCCGTGTAGGCGCCGCTCGATGCCATCGCGCGGATATAGCCGTTGGCCGGGTCCACCGACACGATCGCCGAGCTGGGGTCCGACGGGTTGGGCAGCTGGCCCTGGATCGCCTTGCGGGCGGCGGCCTGCAGTTGCGGGTCGATCGTGGTGTAGACCTTGAGGCCGCCCCGGCGGTAGACGCCCACCCCGTACTCCTCGATCAGCTTCTCCTGTACGTAGTCGAAGAAGTAGGGCTCGCGACGCCGCGTGTAGCGGGTGCCGCGCTTGAGCCCCAACTGCTGCCCCGAAGCCTGGTCGGCCTCCGCCTGCGTGATGAAACGGTTCTCGGCCATCCTGTCGAGCACCTCGCCGCGGCGCTGCAGTGCCGCGGTGGGGTTACGGAAGGGGTTGTACTGCGACGGCGCCTGGGGAAGCCCGGCAAGGAGCGCCGCCTCGGCCAGGGTCAGCTCGGCGGCGTGCTTGTCGAAGAAGGTCTCGGCGGCGGCCTCGATGCCGATCGCCGTGCGTCCGTTGACCGTCCCGAACGGCACGTCGTTGAGGTAGTTCATCAGGATCCACTGCTTGGAGTGCTTCTTCTCGAGCTCGGATGCCAGCTTCGCCTCCCGGATCTTGCGCTTGAAGTTACGCCTGGGATCCTTGATGTAGAGAGCGCGTACGAGCTGTTGGGTGATCGTGGAGCCGCCCTGCACGTTCTTGCCCGATCTGAGGTTCTTCACTCCGGCACGGATGATCGCCGAGTAGTCCACCCCCTTGTGCTCGTAGAAGCGCTCGTCCTCGATCGCCACGACGGCCTGGCGAATGTCCCGCGGCATCGAGCGCCACGGCACCGGCGTGCGGATCTCGTCGGACTGCACGTATCCCAGCCGCGATCCGTCGGCCGCGAAGATCACCGAGCTCTCGCCCTTGTCGTTCGGCTTGAGCGTCGAGAGGGCCGGCGCGGAGCCCGCGACCGCGAGGACGTAGCCGACGACCGAGGCCACTGCGATCAGCACGATGACCACGAGCGCCCCCAGAGACAGCAGGAAGCCGTTGCGTCCCCGATTACGCTTGCGCTTTGATTTCCGCTGCATCGTGGTCATAGGAGCGGGCTGGACAAGACCATCCCGAGCGCTTCAGGATAAAGACTCGTCTCGCAGGCGTTGGAGACTTTCCTGTCGCAGGCGCGCTGCCACTCGCCCGCGCTCTTCCGCGGAGGCGGTCCAGCTGGTCACAGCCAGCCGGACGCCATCCTTCTCCACGTCGGCCACACGGGCCTCCACCCCTTCCTCCGCCGACAGCGTCTCGAGCGCCCGGTTCACGTCCGAGCCGGGCTCGAGCCAGATGGAGACCTCGATCTGCAGGCTTGGGTCGATGATCGTGTGGTTGTAGATCGAGCTTTGAGCCAGCCGCTCGTTGGGAACGATCAGCCGCCGGCCGTCATCGCAGCGGAGGTAGGTGTAGGTCAGGCGCACGTCCTCGACCTGGCCGGTCTGCTCCTCGAAGGTCACGAGGTCGCCGATCCGGATCGGCTGCGTGATCGCCAGCAGGATCCCCGCGATCGCGTTGGCCAGGGTCTGGCGCGCGGCAAAGCCCACGACCAGGCCGAGCACGGCGGAGGAGGCGAGTACCCCGGTGGCCACGCGCTTGACCGACGGGAACTGTGCGAGGCCGAGCGCAACGCCGATCACGATGATGGTCACGAAGACGAGCCGGCGCACGAGCCGGAGCCGGGTGTCGGCCACCGGCGAGAGCGTTCCGCCGGACACGACCTCCCCGAGCTTTCGGCCGCGTTGAAGCAGCGAGTGGTCGACCAGCTTGGCGAGCAGGAGGGCCAGGGCCACCGTGGCCGCAGCGGTGATCTCGTCCGAGTGCCTTTCCACGAAGGACGCCGCCATGGAAAGATCGGCCACCGCCATGGCTCCTCAGGCTACTTCCAGGGAACCGTCGCCGGGCACCCGGGTGCGTGCGCGGGCCCGGAGGGCAACGAACGCCGCGGTGGCCTCCGAGTCCGTTCGGGCGGCCTGGCGTGTCTTCCTGTGGAGCCGCCTGGCGATCTTCGCCGTGGCCGTGTACGCGGGGCTGGCCGTCGGGGCCGGCGGGATCCCCGGGCGCAACGCGGAGCGCTTCGACGCCCCCGCGCTCACCCACCCGCTCGGCGGGCTTGGGGACACGCTGCTGTCGCCGCTGGCGCATTGGGACGCCGTCTGGTACCTGACCATTGCCGATTCGGGCTACGGCGAGGCGGATTCCCCACGCAGCGCGTTCTTTCCGCTGTACCCGTTGCTGGTGCGGGGCCTCGGGGAGCTCGGGGGCGGCTCGCGCGGCGCCACCCTCGTCGCCTCGTACCTCGTGGCGCTCGCCGCGCTCGCCGGAGCGCTTCTCCTCCTGCACCGGCTCGTGACGCTCGAGCTCGGACGCCGCCTCGCCGCGCCCACGCTGGTGTTGCTGTGCGCCTTCCCCGCCTCGCTCTTTCTCGGCGCCCCTTACTCCGAGAGCCTCTTTCTGTTCGTGTCCGTCGGCGCGCTCTACGCCGCGCGCACCGGCAGGTGGGCGTGGGCCGGGTTGGCGGCTGCGGCCGCTTCGGGCACCCGCAGCGCCGGGGTGCTGCTGCTCGTGCCGCTCCTGATCATCTATCTGTACGGGCCCCGGGGAGACCGCCCCGGGGAGACGGGAAGGCCCGGACGCGGCTGGCTCTCCTCGCTCTCGCCGGTGCACGCGCTTCGCGCCGACGCCGCGTGGCTGCTGCTTGCGCCCGCCGGCCTCGTGGCCTATATGACCTACCTCGGCGTGGCCTACGACGACCCACTGGCCTTCTCCTCGGCGCAGGAGTTCTGGGCGCGTGAGTTCGCCGGCCCGCTCGGTGGGGCGTGGGAGGGCCTCGTCGCAGCATGGGACGGCACGCGCCAGCTGCTCTCGGGCTCCCGCGAGGTGGTCTACTTCGAGGCCGCCGGAGGCGACCCGTTCCGCGTGGCCGCGCACAACCTTCTCCTGCTCGGATTCCTGGCCTTTGCCGTGACCGCTGCGGTGGGCGTCCTGCGGCGGCTGCCGTTCGCCTACGGCGCCTACGTGGTCACGGCGCTAATGCTGCCGCTGAGCTACCCGGCGGGTCCGCAGCCGCTCATGTCGTTGCCGCGCTTCCTCGTCGTGTTGTTCCCGGTCTTCATGTGGCTCGCTCTCGTGTGTGAGGAGCGCAGGATCACCGCCGCGGTGGCGGCTGCCTCGGCGGTGGTCCTCGGCCTCTTCGTGACTCAGTTCGCCGGCTGGTACTGGGTGGCCTGAGTGGCGAAGTCCGTGGCCACCCCGGTCCGGGGCGTGCTCCTCGACGCGCTCGGAACGCTCGTGGAGCTGCAGCCGCCCGCCCCGCGCCTGCGCAAGGCACTGCGCGAGTTGGCGGGTGTCGACGTCGGCGAGGAGGCCGCCGCCAAGGGGTTCGCCGCCGAGATCGCCCACTACCGCGCAAACCACCTGCGCGGGGGCGACGAGGCGGGGCTTGACGCCCTGCGCGATGACTGCGCGGCGGTGCTGCGCGAGGCGCTGGGCGAGCCGCGCCTCGACGCGGCGACGGTGCGCCGGGCAATGCTCGAGGCGCTCGAGTTCCGGGCCTACCCTGACGCTGCGCCCGCGCTGCGGGCGTTGAGCGCACGCGGTGTGCGTCTGGTCGTGGCGAGCGACTGGGACTGCTCGCTGCCCTACTGGCTTGCGCGGACGGGCCTCGCCGAGCTGCTCGACGGCGCCGTCTCATCGGCCGTCGTGGGCGAGGCCAAGCCCTCGCCCGCCGTCTTCCGGGCGGCACTCGAGATTGCCGGGGTGAGCCCGGCGCAGGCCCTTCACGTTGGGGACTCGGTAAACAAGGACGTGGCGGGCGCCCGCGCCGCCGGACTCCGCGCGGTGCTGATGGCACGAGACGGTCTCGCATCCGGCGGGGTCGAGGCGATTCGGTCGCTCGAAGAGCTCACCTCCCTAATCTAAGCCTCCCGTGGAGAACCTCGCCCCGAGTCCCGCTCCCCCGGAGCTGCCCGAGCGCCCCGAGGGTGTCGAGCGCCCCCCGGCGTGGCCCCCCTGGTTTGCCGGCGTTGGCTTTCTCGTGGCGATCACCGGGACGCTGCTCCTGGTGGGCATCGCGGCCGCGATCGTCGGAGCAGACGGCGAAGGCGACTCGCCAACCTTCGTGGTTCTCGCCACGCTGGCGCAGGCGGCGGTCTTCGTGGCCACCGCCGTCCTCTTCGCGGGATTCGTGAGGAAGCCGAAGGCCTGGCACTTCGGGCTGCGCCGGACCCGGTTCTGGCGCGCACTCGGCTGGGCGGTGGGCGGGATCGTCTGCTTCTACCTCGTCGCTGGGATCTACTCGGTGCTGGTCCCGGTGGACGTCGAGCAGGGCGTGACCGATGACCTCGGCGCCGACCAGGGCACCTTCGGGCTCGTCGCCGCGGGCCTGATGGTGATGATCGTGGCGCCCTTTGCCGAGGAGCTCTTCTTCCGCGG
>JBPCJI010000079.1:0-7874 GCA_051005475.1 Thermoleophilaceae bacterium | reverse complement strand
CAGAGACGGCGGGTGGCGGCGGCAACGACCTGCCCACCGGCGTCGCCTGATCGCCCCGGTGGGCGCCGTCCCACCGCTATTGTGCGCTCTTCATGTTCGTCCTGATCGTCGGTAGTGGGCGGGTCGGCTCGGCGGTCGCCAAGTCGATGCTCTCCGACGGCCACGAGGTGTCGGTCCTCGACGAGAACCCCGAGGCCATAGCGCTCCTCAACCGCGGGCAGGATGAGAGCTGGGAGGACCTGGGCGGGTCCTTCACGGTCGGCACCGCGCTGGAGATCGACGCCCTGCTGGAGGCGGGCATCGACCGTGCCGACGCCTTCCTGGCCTCCACGGACGGGGACAACACCAACATCGTGATCGCGCAGATCGCCCAGCGGCGGTTTGAGATCGAGCTCGTGGTGGTGCGGGTGCTCGATCCGGGGCGCGCCAAGTGGTACGCCGAGCAGGGACTGCAGACGGTGTGCCCGACCCAGACGGCCATCGAGCTGCTCGTGGCCGCGGTGCGCGGCCACAGCGGCTCCCGAGGGGAGGCGGGGTAGGTGTACGTGCTGATCGTCGGGGCCGGCAAGGTCGGCTGGAACCTCGCGCGCGAGCTGGTCGAGAAGGAACACGAGATCACCGTCATCGAGAGCAACCGCCACCGGTACGAGGTGGTCGAGGAGGAGCTCGAGCACTCGATCCACTACGGCGACGGCACGGAGCTGTGGGTCCTCGAACGCGCGGGTATCGAGCGCGCCGACCTCATGATCGCGGTCACCGGGGATGACGAGGACAACATCCTCATCTGCCAGATGGCCCGTGAGAAGTACGGGGTCGACCGCGTTGTATCCCGCTGCAACAACCCCCGCAACCTGCAGCACTTCGAGCTGCTCGGGATAAAGCCGGCGGTCTCGGCCACAGACCTGATCCTGCGCCTGATCGAGCACGAGGTGCCCAAGTACGGCCTCGTTCACCTGCTCGACCTCAAGGAGGAGCGGCTGGAGATCATCGAGGTGGAGGTGCCGGACAACTGTCCCGCCGCCGGCCGCATGGTCAGGGACCTCGGCCTGCCCGACGGCGCGCTGGTGATCTCGATCCTCCGCGACAACGGGGGCTTCGTGCCCGCCGGGGACTCGGTGATCAACGCCGGCGACGAGGTGCTCCTGGTCCTGGACATCGGCCTCGAGGACGAGGTCACGGAGCGCTTCGCGTGTCCGTGATGGTCGGCTGACCGATGGCGCCCCGCGATGTCGATCACCTGCTGATCGGGGGCGGCATGGCGGCCGCCGCCTGCGCCCAGGCGCTCCGTGAGGAGGGGGCGGAGGGGTCGATCCTGGTGGTCGGCCGCGAGGCCGACCCGCCCTACAACCGCCCGCCGCTCTCCAAGGGCTACCTCCAAGGCGAGGAGGACAGGGCCTCCGCGCTCTTTCGGCCCGAGGAGTGGTGGGCCGAGCAGGAGATCGAGCTGCTCAAGCGCACGAGCGTGATGAAGCTCGACCCCGACGAGCGGCTGGCCACCCTCTCGAGCAAGGAGGAGGTCCGCTTCGGGTCCGCTTTGATCGCCACCGGGGCCAACGTCCGGCGGCTGCGCGCCGAGGGTGGCGAGCTCGATGGGATCCACTACCTGCGCGCCTTCGCCAACTCCGATGCCATCCGCGCGGATGCGGGCGAGGGCGCCAGCGTCGTGCTGATCGGAGGGAGCTACATCGGGTGCGAGGTGGCGGCCTCGCTGACCGCGGCGTTCGGGTGCGAGTGCACGATCGTGATGCAGGAGGAGGTGACCTTCGAGCCCCAGTTCGGCAGCGAGGTCGGCGGGTTCTTCCAGCGGACCCTCGAGGAGCACGGGGTGAAGGTGCACGGGAGCGATGAGCTCGACCGCTTCGAGGGTGAGGAGGGCCGCGTCGGGCGGGTCATCACGAAGGGCGGCCTCGAGCTCGACTGTGACTGCGTGGTGATCGGCGCGGGCGTGATGCCGGACGTGATGCTCGCGCGGGCCGCCGGGCTCGAGCTGGGCGAGAGCGGCGGCGTGAAGTGCTCGTCACGGCTCGAGACATCGGTGCCGGGCATCTATGCCGCCGGAGACGTGTGCGAGTACGACAGCGTGCTGCACGGGCGCCGGCTGCGGGTGGAGCACTGGGACGTGGCCATCGAGCACGGCAAGACCGCTGCGCTGAACATGATCGGCCGCGACGTGGCGCACGAGACCGTGCCCTACTTCTTCTCGGACCTCGCCGACTGGGCCTCGATGGAGTACGTCGGCCCGGGCTCGGGCGAGCCCGTGATTCGCGGCTCCCTGGAGGAGGGCAGCTTCACCGCCTTCTACCGCGACGGCGAAAAGGTAACGGCGGCCCTCACGGTGGGGCGGTCGGACGATCTCGACCACGCCCGGCGCTTCATCCGCGAGGGGTCCGAGCCGGATGCGGGGAGGTTGGCGGACGAGGATGGTGATCTGGCCGAGATGTAGGGGTCGGCCGGGTCAGTCTTTCGAACCACGAGAACTGGGGGACCAGGGGTCGAACCTGGGCTTAGACGGCCAGAGCGTCTCGTGCTTCCTCTACACCATCCCCCACTGAAGCGTCCCTAGGATAGCTCTTTTCCGTCCGAGTCAGATGCGAACATGTGTTCGGTGGGACGCATGGAGGAAATCGACTGGCGCGCGGTGTGCAGCTTCTACGAGGAAGGCCATTCCATGCGCGAATGCAAGGAAGCCTTCGGGTTCTCCAACTATGCCTGGGACAAGGCCGTGATAGCCGGGCTGATCTTTCCCCGAGAGAACCCCAGGAAACGGTGGAAGCACGAAACGCGCGCGGCTGTAAAGCGCCTGCTCGACCAGGGGCTCACCCTGTCAGAGGCCGCTTTCGAGCTCGGTCTGAGCAAGCCCACCGTCTCCTACCATGCGCGCCAACTCGGCGTGCCACTCGACGAGCGGGCCTCACGTCGATTCGACTGGTCAGCCATCCAGGCTGCCCACGATGCCGGCATGTCGGCGCGAGAGTGCTGCGCAACATTCGGCTGTTCGCGCTCAGCCTGGCACGAGGCCGCTCGCACCGGCAGGCTCACCGCTCGGAGCGTGCTGATCCCTATCGAAGAGCTGCTCTCGCAGGGTCGACGCTGCAATCGCGGTCACTTGAAGAACCGGCTGCTGAAGGCCGGTCTCAAGGAGAAGCGCTGTGAAGAGTGCGGCCTCACCGAGTGGAGGGAAAAACCTCTGAGCATCACCCTCCATCACGTCAACGGGGACGGTTATGACAACAGGCTCGAGAACCTCCTCTTCCTGTGTCCTAACTGCCATAGCCAGACCACAACATTCGGCGGGCGAAACGGGCACCTCCGGGCGCGTCCGGAGGTCTGAGCCGAGAACGACCGGCAGGAACAGCGGCAAGCTCGCTCGCCTGAAAAGAGGCTGCGCCTCGCCGTCCGACCCTGCATCGGCCGCCGATGGCGTCTAGGCTGCCGCTCGTGCCTTCTTCGCTCGTGCCACTCACCTGTGCGGTCGCCGCGCTGGCCGTGGGTGGCGCCGGCTGCGGCGAGGATCGCGACGGAAGCGTCGAGCCCAGCGGGGGCGGGACGGACACGACCGGCACGACCGCCCCCGGGGATACCTCCACCTCGCCGGCGCGCTCGGGCGGCACGCCCGCTGCCACGGTGAAGGTCAAGGAGACCGAGTACACGCTCCATCCTGAGAACCCGAAGGTCGGCAAGGTCGGGCTGGTGAAGTTCGAGATCGAGAACGCGGGAACGCTCACGCACGCGCTCGAGGTCGAGGGCCCGGGGGGAGAGGTCGAGACCGAGGGCATCGAAGCCGGGAAGAGCGCCACGCTCGAGGCAGACCTCTCAAAGCCCGGGACCTACACCTGGTACTGCCCGATCGCCGATCACGAGACCCGCGGCATGAAGGGCCGGATCACCGTGGCCGGTGGAGGCTCGAGCACCGAGAGAGACGACTCCGCCAAGCGCGGCGGCTCCTCCGGCAAAAGCGGCTCCTCCGGTAAGCCGGGGGACCCCCCCACCGGCGGGGGGACCAGCTACTGAGGATCGACCGGACTTCTGACGCGCCCGCTCAGGCCACCGCCTGCGCGGCCCAGTCGCGGTAGAGCCGCGTGTAGGCGCTGCCCGCGGCCAGCAGCTCCTCGTGTGTGCCCTGCTCGACGATCCGGCCGCCGTCGAGCACCACGATCCGCCCGGCGCTGCGGATCGTCGACAGCCGGTGTGCGATCACGATCGCGGTGCGCCCGGTCAGCAGGCGCCGCAGCCCGCGCTCGATCCGCGCCTCGGTGTGCACGTCCACGTTGGAGGTGGCCTCGTCGAGGATCAGGATCCGCGGATCGGCGGCGGCGGCGCGGGCAAAGGCCACGAGCTGGCGCTGGCCTGCCGAGAGGTGGCCACCGCGCTCGCCCACCTCGGTGTCGTACCCCTCGGGCAGGCGTTGGATGAACTCGTGGGCCCCGACGGCCGCCGCCGCGGCCTCGACCTCGTCCCGGCTCGCGTCCGGGCGGCCAAAGGCGATGTTGTCGCCGATCGTGCCCGAGAAGAGGTAGCCCTCCTGCGGCACCACGCCCAGCTGTGAGCGCAGCGAGCGCTCGGTCACGTCGCGCAGGTCGTGGCCGTCCACGAGGACCCGGCCGCGGATGGGGTCGTAGAACCGGGCCACAAGCTTCGCGAGCGTTGACTTGCCCGCCCCCGTGGAGCCGACCAGCGCCACGGTCTGGCCGGGGGGGACCTCGAGGGAGATTCCCGCGAGCGCGAGCACGGCGTCGGGAGCGGCGTTGCCATCCGCCGAGGATGCGCCACCGCCGGCGGCCGGCGCGCCGTAGCTGAAGTCCACATCCTCGAAGCGGATCTCGCCCCGCACCCGCGGGAGCTCGATCGCGTCCTCGGCGTCGCGGATGTCGGGCTCCTCGCCCAGCAGCAGGAAGATCTTGTCGAGCGCGGCCATGCCCCCCTGGTAGGTGGTGTAGAGCTGGGAGAGCTGCTGAATGGGGTCGAAGAACGTCTGCAGGTAGAAGACGAAGGACGCCAGGACGCCGATCGTGACCGTCCCTTCCACGACCTGGTTGCCGCCGTAGAGCAGGATGCACGCGGTGGCCACGGCGGACAGCAGCTCGACCGCGGGAAAGTAGGCGGCGCTGAGGCGGACGGTCCGCATGTTTGTCTCGCGGTTCGCGTCGTTGAGCTCGGCGAAGCGGCGCTCGTGGCGTTCCTCCTGGCCGAACCCGCGCACGATCCGCATGCCCGAGAGCGCCTCCTGGAGGTAGGCGGTGACCTGGGCGATCCGCTCGCGCGTCAGGCGGTAGGCGCCCGACGAGCCGATGCGGAACGCCAGGCTGCCCAGCAGCAGCACGGGAAAGACGGCGAAGGTCACGAGCGCGAGCTGCGGGTCGAGCGCGATCAGGATGCCGGCCGCGCCCAGCAGGGTCAGCGAGGCCGAGAACAGCGTCACGATGCCGTCGTTGACCAGGCGGTCCAGCGCGTCGACGTCGTTGGTCATGCGCGAGATCAGGACGCCCGCCCTGTTGCGGGAGTAGAAGCCGATCGAGAGGCGCTGGAGGTGGGCGAAGATGCGTGAGCGCAGGTCCTGCAGCGCCCGCTGCCCGACCCAACTCGTCAGGTAGGTCTGCGCGTAGCTCGCGCCCCAGTTGAGCGCCGCCGCGAGGAGGAAGAGCGCCGTGATCAGGGTCAGCGCGTCCAGGTCTCCGCCGCGGATGCCATCGTCGATGGCGCGCCCGGCGAGATAGGGGGGGGCGAGCGAGGCGGCGGTCGCGATCAGGAGCGCGATGAACATCAGCATGACTCGGAGCCGGTAGGGACGGAGCAGGGCCATCAGCTTGCCCAGCTTGCGCGTGCGCCCGCGCTCGCCCCGGATGACCCCCCAGGTGCGCCGTGCGCGGCTTCTCACAGCCTTGCCACCCGTTGCTCGGGGGGCTTGCGGGTGAGAAAGACCTGGTCCGGTAGCCCCCGCTCGGCGATCTCACGGTAGAGCTCGCTCTCCTCCAGCAGCTCCTGGTGCGATCCCCGCGCCACGATCCGCCCGTCCTCGAGCACCACGATCTCGTCGGCGAGGGCGATGGTTGACAGCCGGTGGGCGATCACGAACGTCGTGCGCCCGCGCATCACCTCGCGCATCGCCTCCTTGATGCGGCCCTCGGTCGTGGCGTCCACGCTCGAGGTGGCGTCGTCGAGTATCAGGATGCGCGGCTTTGCCACCAGCGCGCGGGCGATCGCCACCCGCTGCCGCTGGCCACCGGAGAGCGACAGCCCGCGCTCGCCGACCTGGGTGTCATAGCCGTTCGGCAGGCCTTCGGCGAAGCCGTCCAGGCCGGCCTGCCGGGCGGCCTCCCGGACCTCGTCGTCCGTGGCCTCGGGGCGGGCGTAGGCGATGTTCTCGCGCAGCGAGGTGGAGAACAGGAAGGCGTCGTCGGATACCAGCGCGATCTCCCCTCGCAGCGAGGCCAGGTTCACCTCCCGCACATCGGCGCCGTCCACGAGCACCGCTCCGACCCGCACGTCGTAGAGGCGCGAGATCAGCGTGACCAGCGTGGTCTTTCCCGAGCCGGTGCCGCCCACGAGCGCCACGGTGTGACCCGCCTGCACCTCGAGGTCCACGTCGCGCAGGACCGGCTCACCGCCGTCGTAGCCGAAGGTCACGCCGCGCAGCTCCACGCGGCCCCCGCCCGCCGGTAGCGCGGGAGCGCCTGGAGGGGAGGTGAGCTGGGGCTCGCGGTCGAGTATCTGAAAGACGCGCGCCCCCGAGGCGGTGGCCCGCTGTGCCATGCCGAGCGCCATGCCGAGCGTCCGCATCGGGGAGGTGAGCATCACGACGTAGCCATAGAAGGCCACGAACTCGCCCACGGTGATGGCGCCGCTGACCGCCTGGCGGCCCCCCACGACGATCAGCGCCGCAAGCCCGAGCTGAGGGAGGAAGGCGATCAGCGGGGTGTAGAAGGCGCGCAGCCGGGTGGAGACCATCGACTGGTCAAAAACGCGCCGTACCGCCTGGTTGAAGCGGAGCAGCTGGCGTTCCTCCTGGGCGAAGGCCTTTACCACCCGTACTCCGGAGACGTTCTCCTCCGCCGCCGCCGTCAGCTCGGCGATCCTCTGTTGCACCTCCTGGGAGGCGGGCCGGTTGCGGCGGCCGTACTGGAACGCGACCCAGATCGCGAGCGGCATCGGAGCCAGCGCCACGGCGGCGAGAACGGGGTTCACCGCGATCATCACGCCCGCGGCGATCAGGATCGTGAGGACGGACTGCATCATGAAGATCAGCCCGTAGCCGAGGAAGAACCGGATCGACCCGAGGTCGACCGTCGAGCGCGACATCAGCTGGCCGGTCTGCTGGCCGTCGAAGAAGCCCAGCTCGAGCGTCTGGAGGTGGTGGTACATGCGGTTGCGCAGGTCGAACTCGACCCCGAGCGAGACCCTGCCGGCCACCAGCCGGCGCGGGACGCTCGATGCCAGCCGAAAGAGCCCCGCCGCCGCCACCCCTGCGGCGAGCGGCCACAGGCTTCCGCCGCCCGCGCGGATGTCGTCGACCGTGCGGCCCACGAGATAGGGGATCAGGACCCCGCTGGCCATCGCGGCGGCGGCGAGCGTCAGGGACACCACCACGCCGCGCCGGTAGGGCGCCAGAAAGCCGAGCAGACGAGCGAATACGCGTAGGCCTCCGTCCGGCTGGGTGGGTGGGGAGTCGGGCACCGGCCCAATACTTTACTTTATGAAGCTCCCCGATCCGGCGTGTTCGGCACGCGGGCGAGCGCGCGCGCCACGGCGACGCGGCGGAAGTCGAAGATCGCCGCCAGATCGCGGCGGACGAGCGGGCCCGCGAGCTCCCCGAAGGGCCACAGCGGAAGGGCGTAGCGCACCACGTCGCGCATCAGGGTGCCGCCGCTGCGCTCCTC
>JBPCJI010000078.1:0-4038 GCA_051005475.1 Thermoleophilaceae bacterium | reverse complement strand
CTCCTGCTCCTCCATCGCCCGCACCTGCATCGGCGAGGTGTGGGTGCGCAACAGCACCTCATCCTGCGGGAGGAGCGCAGCCCGATCGTCGATCGGGCGAGCACCGCACCGATCCCCCTGCGGGAGGAGCGCAGCCCGATCGTCGATCGGGCGAGCACCGCACCGATCCTCTACCACGTAGAACGTGTCCTGCAGCATCCGGGCGGGATGGTCCGGAGGGTGGTTGAGCGCGGTGAAGTTGTAGTAGTCGAACTCGATCTCCGGGCCCTCGGCCACCGAGAATCCGAGGCCGAGGAACACGTCCTCGATCTCGCGCCTGGTCTCCGTGATCAGGTGCAGGTGGCCGGGCGGCCGGGGCGGGTCGCCCGGCAGGGTCACGTCGATCGCGTCCCCGCGCAGCCGCTCGTCGAGCTCTGAGGCCTCGAGCCTGCGCGTGCGTTGCTCGAGCAGGGCCTCGAGCGCCCGTTTGACCTCGTTGGCCCCCTTGCCCACCGGGCCGCGCTGCTCCTGCGGCAGCTCGCCGATCGAGCGCAACATCGTGGTCAGCTCGGCCTTGCGGCCCAGGTAGCGCACCCGCAGCTCCTCGAGCTGAGGCGTCGAGCTCGCATCCGCGATCGCGGCCTCGGCCTCGGCGCGAATCGCGTTCAGGCGTGCCGGGGCGTCAGGCATCGGCGGCCATCCTAGAGCGGAGCTCATACAGGGCCACGGTGGCCGCCATGGCCACGTTGAGGGAGTCCGGCCCGTCGTCGCGAACGGGGATGCGGGCGACCGCGTCGGCGGCCTCCAGCAGCTCGGGTCGCAGGCCCCTTCGCTCGCCGCCGAGACACAGCACCAGCGGCGAACGGGCCTCCCGCGCGGCCTCCGCGAGCGTCAGCGGGGCCTCGCCGTGAAGCGCCAGCCTGGAGCCGGGCACCCCGTCGAGGCCCGCCCGCGCCGGAGGGCGGGCGAACACCGATCCCATGCTCGCCCGCACCGCCTTGGGAGACCACGGGTCGGCACATCCGGGGCCGAGCACGACCGGGCCGTCGCACAGCGCGTGCGCGGCACGGATGATCGTGCCGACGTTGCCCGGGTCGGCGACCCCGTCGAGGTAGACGCACACGTCACCGCGCGGCTCTGAGAAGCGCTGGCGGTAGACGCCGATGATGCGCGCACCCGAGCCCAGCGTGCTGACCCGCTCGAGCAGGTGTGGCTCGACGTCCTCGTCGGCCCGTAGTAGCAGCTCGGGCTCCCAGCCCGCCGCGGCTGCGGCCGCCACGAGGTCCTCGCCCTCTGCGGCGAACAGGCCCGTGGCCGTGCGCTCCTTCTTGCGCTGGAGCTTGCGGATCTGCTTCAGCTGTGCGTTGTCGGGTGAGGTGATCATCGGCAGGTGGTCGGAGATCCGGTTTCCAGAACGAAAAAGAGCGCCTCACGGGGCGCCCTGGGAGTTCGCTGGTGGCCGGTGCCCTCAGTCAGGCAGCGGCCGCCTCCCGGGCGGTCTCGGCAAAGCGTCGGAACGTCTCGGGGTCACGCACGGCGATGTCGGCGAGCACCTTGCGGTCGAGCTCGACCTCGGCCAGCTTCAGTCCGTGCATGAAAGTGCCGTAGGTCATCCCCTCGCGGCGCGCGGCGGCGTTGATGCGGGTGATCCACAGCCGGCGAAAGTCGCGCTTGCGGTTGCGCCGGTCACGGTAGGCGTAGGTGTCGGACTTGAGCAGCTGCTCCTTGGCCCGCTTGTAGCTCGAGTGCTTCTGGCCGCGGTACCCCTTCGCCCGCTCGAGCGTGGACCGCCGCTTCTTGCGCGCGTGCAGTGAGCGCTTGACCCGGCTCATCGCAACAACTTCCTGACGCGCTGCTCGTCCGCCTTGGCCACCTCGACCGGCCGCCCCAGCCGGCGCTTGCGGTTTGCGCTCTTCTTCTCGAGGATGTGGCTGGTCATGGCGTGACGGCCCCAGAGCTTGCCGGTGGCCGTCTTGCGGAAGCGCTTCTTGGCGCCCGAATGGCTCTTCATCTTGGGCATGGGGAGGGAATTGAAGCAGACCCGGGAGTGGACCGGGGCTCGCGTCCCCGGATCGGCGCTTCCCTCGAGTGTGGCCGTCGTTGGGTGCGGTATGCGCACCTTTCGTTCCCCGCACTCGCAACCTGGCCGCTCGGCGTCCCGGCATTCACCCGCCGCGTAACTCGGCCAGAGGAGCAGACGGCCGGTCCGCCCGGATGCCGGCATGGAGGCGTTGCCCGCCGGGCGGGCGCTACCCGCCGTCGGGCTTAGGCTCTGCGGGTCCGTCGGGCTTGGCCTCTGCGGGCCCGTCGGGCTTGGCATCGGGGGCTGCCGGCTGGGCCGACCCGTCGGCAGACTCGGTCGCGCCGTTCAGCTCGGAGCCCTCGTCCGCCTCGTGCTTCTTGGGCGACGGGGCCAGCAGCATTGTCATGTTGCGGCCGTCCTGGATCGGGCGCTGCTCGACCACGCCCAGCTCGGCCACGTCCTCGGCCAGGCGCATCAGCAGTGCCACGCCGCGCTCGGGGTGTGACTGCTCGCGCCCGCGGAACATGATCGTGACCTTCACGCGGTCGTCGCCGTTGAGGAAGCGGACCACGTGGTTCTTCTTGGTCTCGTAGTCGTGGGTCGCGATCTTCGGCCGCAGCTTGATCTCGCGCACGTTCACCTGCTTCTGGTGGCGCTTGGCGGCCTTTGCCTTCTGCTCCTGCTCGTACTTGTACTTGGAGTAGTCGAGCACGCGGCAGACGGGCGGCTTTGCCTCGGCGGCCACCTCCACGAGGTCGAGATCGCGTTCCTGCGCGTACTGAAGCGCCTTGTCGATCGGGATCACGCCGATCTGATTGCCGTCGTCGCCGATCAGCCGGACCTCGCGAACGCGAATCTTCTCGTTGACACGAGTGTCGTCCCGCTCGGGCGGGCGCCGGTCGAACCTGCGTGGGACCGGCACTACGCGAAGGTGGTGCTAGGCGTCAAAGGCAGGAGGGAGAGGAGTCGGGAGAGGGCACGGATGCGTCAGCGGCGGCGTAGGCGCCTGGTGTGGTTGCCCTTCATCAAGTGCTGACTATAGCGCGGTAGGCGGGCTGCGCCAAACAATCCGCTCGTGAAGGTGCTGCTAGCTGCGGTCCCCGCCACGCGAAGCTACCGGCGATCGGCGATCTCCCGCGCACAGCGCGCGACGAAGTCGGCGACCGGCACCGCGCAGAGGTCCCATTCCCCGTGGAGGCGGACGCCCACCTCGCCGGCCTCGGCCTCGCGGTCGCCGACTACGAGCATGTGGGGCACCTTGCGCACCTCGGCCTCGCGGATCTTGCGGCCGATCGACTCCGTGCGCAGGTCCACGTCGACCCGCAGGCCCGCCTCGCGCAGCTCGCCCGCCACCTTCCCCGCGTAGTCGCCGTGGCGGTCGGCGATCGGCAGCACGAGCGCCTGCACGGGTGCGAGCCAGAGCGGGAACTCACCGGCGTAGTGCTCGATCAGGATGCCGATGAAGCGCTCGAAGGAGCCCATCAGCGCGCGGTGGATCATCACCGGGCGGTGGTCCTCGTTGTCCGCGCCCGTGTAGGCGAGCTCGAAGCGCTCGGGCATCGAGTAGTCGAGCTGCACCGTCCCGAGCTGCCACGAGCGGCCGATCGAGTCGGTCATGTGCAGGTCGATCTTCGGCCCGTAGAAGGCTCCGTCGCCCTCGTTGAGGTCGAACGCGAGGTCCTTCTCGCGCAGCGCCGCCTCGAGCGCGGCCTCCGCGCGGTCCCACATCTCGTCGGCGCCGACGCGCTTCTCCGGGCGGGTCGAGAGCTCCAGGCGCGGCTCGAAGCCGAACGTCTCGTAGATGAAGAAGCCGAAGTCGAGGCAGCGTTGCACCTCCTCCTTCACCTGCTCCTCGGTGCAGAAGATGTGCCCGTCGTCCTGGGTGATGTGCCGTACCCGCAGCAGGCCATGGAGGGTCCCGCTCGGCTCGTGGCGGTGCACGAGCCCCGCCTCGGCGTAGCGGATCGGGAGGTCGCGATAGGAGCGGCGGTCGGAGTTGTAGAGCTGGATGTGGGCCGGGCAGTTCATCGGCTTGA
>JBPCJI010000077.1:0-2705 GCA_051005475.1 Thermoleophilaceae bacterium | reverse complement strand
CCACCCGCGGACGGATAGGAGCCGCCCGCCGCGCTATCCCGAGGACGGGTAGCGGCCGCGGGCCCGCCTATCCCGCGGACAGCGCCTGGCGGATCTCCTTGGGGAGCATGAAGCGCACGTTCTCCTGCACCACCTCGAACTCGGACACCTCCTCGGTGCCCCGATCGCGGAAGAAGCCGACCAGGCGCTGCACCAGCTCCTCCGGCGCGCTCGCCCCCGAGGAGATGCCCACTACGCGCTTGCCCTCGAGCCACTCCTCCTGGACCTGGCCC
The DNA here is from genome assembly GCA_051005475.1 of Thermoleophilaceae bacterium. Classification (GTDB taxonomy): domain Bacteria; phylum Actinomycetota; class Thermoleophilia; order Solirubrobacterales; family Thermoleophilaceae; genus JAAYBF01. The sequence goes on along the minus strand of JBPCJI010000077.1, from coordinate 2,433 downwards.
TCGTTGTCGATCAGGTGGGAGTCGGCTCCGTGGTCGCGCGCGACCCCCACCAACCGGTTCGAGTTCGAGGAGTTGCTTGAACCGATCACGAGCACGAGGTCACACTCGCGGGCCATCTGGCGGACGGCCATCTGACGGTTCGTGGTGGCGTAACAGATGTCGTCGGTGCGGGGACCGGTGATGCTGGGGAACTTCTCGCGGAGCTTGAGGATGATCGCGCTGGTCTCGTCCACCGACAGCGTCGTCTGGGAGATGAAGGCCACCTTCTCGGGGTCGGTGACCTCGAGGCGGTCGACGTCCTCCTCGGTCTCGATCAGGACGATGTGCTGCGGGGCCTCGCCCATCGTTCCCTCGACCTCCTCGTGCCCGGCGTGGCCGATGAGGACGATCGTGTAGCCCTCGGCCGCGAACTTCTTCGCCTCCACGTGCACCTTGGTCACCAGCGGACAGGTGGCGTCGATCGTCTTCAGGGAGCGCTCCCCCGCGTTGGCGTGCACCTTTGGGGCGACACCGTGGGCGGAGAAGACCACGGTCTCCCCCTCCGGTACCTCGGTCTCCTGGTCCACGAACACGGCCCCGCGCTCGCGGAGCTTGGCCACGACGTGCTTGTTGTGAACGATCTCCTTGCGCACGTACACCGGCGGGCCGTAGAGCTCGAGCGCGCGCTCGACCGTCTGCACCGCGCGGTCGACGCCCGCGCAGTAGCCGCGCGGCGCCGCGAGCAGCAGCTTCTCAGGGGTCGAGCTCACCCCCTCAGGATATCGAGGGACGCCGCCCGCTCCCGCTTCCCGCTCCCGCGGCCGCTTCTCACAGGCCGCGCAGCAGCTCCAGCACCGTCTCCCCGACCGCGTCGAGGCTGCGCTCGGAGATCACCGACAGGTCGTCGCAGGCACGGTGAAAGCAGGAGAAGTCGAAATCGATCAGGTCGATCGAGGGAACGCCGGCGCGGATGAACGGAATGTGGTCGTCGAGGAGGGGCCACTGGGTGCCGGCCGGGAAGACCCGTCTGAGGCCGGCGCGCCGGGCCGCCGCGCGCAGCTTGCGCCAGAGGGGGGCGTCGGAGAACCCCTCCCGGCGTATCCGCAGCCCCCGCTCGCCCACGAAGTCGAGCAGAATCATCGCGCGCGCGCCGCGGTAGGCGGGGGCTGCCACCTTGCTGCCGCGCAGCCCGGCGCGCTCGAACTCCGCATCGGGCGTGCCGGCGGGGCTCTCCTCGCCGTCGAAGGCGATGAACACGAGCGTCGGGGCCAACCGGCGCGGCCTGAGGGTACGGGCGAGCTGAACGAGGATCGCGGTGCCCGAGGCGCCGTCGTTGGCGCCGAGGAAGCCGGGCTGGTCCTTCGTGTCGTAATGAGCGCCCAGCACCACCAGCCGCTTTGGGTTCGTGCCGGGGATGGTGCCGATCACGTTGCGCAGTCCGCCGGGAACGGCCTGGAAGCGCCCCCGCGGGAGCGCGCGGCGGAGGCGCTCCCCGAGCTTCCGGGACGCCGGCGAGCCCGCGGGCCGGGGTCCGAGTGCCACCTGGCGCTTGACCGAGCCGTAGGCACCTCGGGCGTTGAAGCGGTCGACCTTCGGGCGCGGCACCGGCTCCGCCGCGCTGGCGCTGTCACCCCCGCCGGATGACCCGTCTCCGAACGGCAGATTGTCGGTGGCGGCCAGCGCGACCAGCCCTCCACCTAGCAGAACCTGCACGCCGAGCAGCGCGATCAGCCATCGCATGGGGCCCATTGTCGCCGCTAGTCTCCTCCCATGGCGCAGGGCCACAAGGACCGCCTCAGCGCGGTCGACGCCTCCTTCCTGCATGAGGAGCGCCAGGCCTCCCACATGCATGTCGGGGCCGTGGCGCTCTTCGACGGCCGACCCCCCAGCCGCGAGGAGTTCTGCGAGCACATCTCCTCGCGCCTGCACCTGGTCCCGCGCTACCGCCAGAAGCTCGCCTTTCCGCGGCTGGAGATGGGCCGCCCGTTCTGGATCGACGACCCGCGCTTCAACATCGACTACCACGTCCGCCACACAGCCCTGCCGCCGCCGGGGAGCCTCGAGCAGCTACGTGGCCTCGTGGGTCGCATCTTCTCCCAGCGCCTGGACCGTTCGAAGCCGCTATGGGAGATATGGCTCGTGCAGGGGATCGAGGAGGGAGGTGCCGGTGGCAAAGACGGAGCGGGGTTCGCGCTGGTCTCAAAGACCCACCACGCACTCGTGGATGGCATCTCGGGCGTGGACATCGCCACCGTGCTCTTCGACCTGTCGCCGGCACCGCCGGACTCATCGCCCGAGGAGGACCCGTGGAAACCGGCACCCGAGCCCGTGCCGGGCCCGCAGTTCCCGCTCTACCTGATGGGGCGCGAGATGCGCGAGATCGTCCCGATGGCCTTCCTGCCGGACAACCACGCCCTGGCGATCGCGGCGATGAGCTACAACGGCAAGCTCGAC
>JBPCJI010000076.1:0-5117 GCA_051005475.1 Thermoleophilaceae bacterium | reverse complement strand
GCGCGGTCCCCGAAGTGGCGCAGCACGGCCCTGCGACGGCACGCGTCCTTCTCCACGTAGGCCCAGACCTCGCGGTACTGGCGCCAGCGGGCGCCCGCGCCGTCCTCGATCGAGGAGCGGCATGCCGCAGCGGCGCGGCGGTCGAAGGCGCCGATCAGCCGCCCCGCCACCCGATCCGGGGAGGACGGGGAGGGAGAGACCACGCCGGCGCGCGCCAGGTGGCCGAGCAGTGCTCGCAGCCGGTCGGGGCCACCGCCGAGCACCCCTGAGAGCTCCCGCGCGTCGACCGCATAGCGGCCCTCGCCGTCGGCCCCGGCCACGAGGCGCTCGGCGAGCGCGGCGGGCAGCCCCGGATCGACCTCGTCGCGCTTGATGAAGTGCACGTGCAGCGCCTTGTCGCGGTTCTCCGCCAGCAGCAGGGCGCGGGCCGGAAGCCCGTCGCGGCCCGCGCGGCCAGCCTCCTGATAGTAGGCCTCCAGCGAGGAGGGCACGCTCGCGTGGATCACCGTGCGCACGTTTGGCTTGTCGATCCCCATCCCGAACGCGTTGGTGGCCACGATCACCCGCGCCTCGTCGGTCAGGAAGCGGCGTTGGGCGTCGGCGCGCTGCTCGCGCGCCAGCCCGGCATGGTAGGCGAGCGTCTCCTCGCCCAGCTCGTGGCAGAGCTGCCCGGCGATCTCCTGCGCCCCCGCGCGCGTTCCGGCGTAGACGATCGCCGGGAGCGCGTCCTCGCCGACCAGCGCCTGGGCGATCAGGGCGCGCTTCTCGTGCGGGGCCGGGCGCGCGACCGCGAACGAGATGTTCGGGCGGTCAAAGCCTGTCGCCACGCGCAGCGGCTCGCGCAGGCCCAGCCGCCTGACCACGTCGAGCGCGACCCGCGGGGTGGCGGTGGCGGTGGACGCCACGATCGCCTCCGCCCCGAGGTGGCGCGCGGCATCGGCCAGCCGGAAATAGTCGGGCCGGAAGTCGTGCCCCCACTGGGAGACGCAGTGGGCCTCGTCGACGACGAACAGCCCGACGCGTGCCTGCTTCACACCTGCCAGGAAGCCCAGCGAGGAGAAGCGCTCGGGCGCCACATAGAGAAGCCGCAGCCCCCCGCCCACGGCGCGGCGCAGCACATCCGCGTTCTGCTCCCCGTCCTGCTGGGCGTTCACCAGCGCGACGGCCTCGCCGAGCCCGCGCGCGTGAAGGGCCTCCACCTGGTCCTGCATCAGCGCCACCAGCGGCGAGACCACGATCGTGAGGTCGTCGCGCATCAGGGCGGGCAGCTGGTAGCAGAGCGACTTGCCCGACCCGGTGGGCATCACCACCAGCACGTCGCGCCCGGCGAGCGCGGCCTCGCACGCCTCGCGCTGGCCGGGGCGGAAGCCCGTGAAGCCGAAATGCCGCTCCAGTGCGCCTGCGAGGTCCACTGCGGCTGACACTACAAGCGAGCGCGGCGGGGTCGGGCGGCCCGTCGCGAAATCGTCACCCGGTGTCGCGAAGGCGTGACAGGGCGAGTCCGCCCAGGATCGCGCCCGCGACGATGGGCACGATCATCGCCACCCACGAGAAGTCGTCCACGGGGATGTCCGAGTAGGGCTGGCTGAACGGTCCCCAGTCGGGCACGACGTGGATCGCGAGGAAACCCAGTGTCGTTCCGAAGCCCACGACGGCGCTCGCCGCGGCGTCGAGCCGGTGCCCCGCGACCGCCAGGCCGAGCGCCACCAGGGTTGTGAGGAATCCGGCTGCGCCGACCGCGGAGACCGCCCCCGGGACCGCAGCCTCCTGCCGCAACGCGTGATCGAGCGCGTGGCCCGCCAGGATGGCCAACAGCAACGCGCTCCCGGCCACGAGCGCCCGGGAGCGGCGGGGGGAGACGCGGGACAGGATCCCCTGGGACACGGCCTATGAGGATAGGGTGCGCGGCAGCCGGCGCCGCTCAGCCCTTCAGCACCGCCAGCTCCTCTAGCGCGAACTTGCCGTTCGCGCCCGTGCCGCGCTCGAGCGGGTACTCGCCGGAGAAGCAGGCGTCGCAGTGGGTCCCACGCGTGCCGCGGATCGCCTCGTAGACGCCTTCGAGGGACAGGTAGGCGAGCGAGTCGCAGCTCAGCTCCTTGGCGATCTCCTCGACGGTGCGCCCGTGGGCCACCATCTCCTCCTTGGTCGACATGTCCACCCCGTAGTGGCAGGGAAAGCGGATCGGCGGGGCCGAGATCCGCATGTGGATCTCCGCGGCGCCCGCCTCGCGCAACATCCCAACGATCTGGCGGGTGGTGTTCCCGCGCACGATCGAGTCATCGACCACGACCAGCCGCTTTCCCTCTACCACCTCGCGGAGCGGGTTGAACTTCATCCGCAGGCCGTGCTTGCGCAGCTCCTGGCCGGGCTGGATGAAGGTGCGCGCCACGTAGCGGTTCTTGATCAGGCCGTCGTCCCGCGGGATGCCGGAGGCCTTCGAGTAACCCGTGGCGGCGGGGTTGCCGGAGTCGGGCACGGCGATCACCACGTCGGCCGCAGCGGGCGCCTCGCGCCAGAGGATCTCGCCCATCTTGCGACGCGAGACCTGCGTGCGGTTTCCCTCGAGGATCGAGTCGGGGCGGGCGAAGTAGATGTGCTCGAAGACGCAGAACGCCCTGCGCGGGGAGTCGAGCACCTGGCGGGACTCCATTCCGTCCTTGCCGAGCGAGACCATCTCGCCCGGCCTCACCTCGCGCAGGAGCTCGGCGCCGATGATGTCGAAGGCGCAGCTCTCGGATGCCACGCAGTAGCTCTCACCGCGCCGCCCGAGCGACAGCGGCCGCAGGCCGGCGCCGTCACGGAAGGCGACGATCGAGTCCTGGGTCATGGCGACCGTCGAGAAGGCGCCCTCGAGCCGGGGCATCACGTCGGCAAGTGCCTCCTCGATCGTGGGGGCCTCGTGGGTGGAGAGCAGCGCCGCGATGATCTCGGAGTCCGAGGTGGAGCGAAACGACACGCCCTTCTCGGTGAGCTCGGCGTGCAGCTCGACGGCGTTGGTGAGGTTGCCGTTGTGGGCGAGCGCCACCTGGCGGCGGTCCGGCCGCCAGACCGGCTGCGCGTTCTCCCAGGCCGAGGACCCGGTGGTGGAGTAGCGCACGTGCCCGATCGCCAGCGACCCGGTGAGCGCTCTCAGGTTGCGCTCGTCGAACACCTGGGAGACGAGGCCCAGCTCGCGCTCGATCATGATGTGACCGTCGTCGGACACGGCGATCCCCGCCGACTCCTGGCCGCGGTGCTGGAGCGCATAGAGCGCGAAGTACGCGAGCTCGGCGACGTCGGACTCCGGCGCGTAGACGCCAAAGACCCCACATTCGTCGCGCGGTCCGTCGCGGTGGTCCAAGGGGTGGCTCATGCCCGACGATCGAGGGTACCAGCGTGGACGGCCGGGGCCCGGGCAAGGCGCCCGGAGTGAAGTGTGATCTCAGCGGCAACGGGTGTCTACGAGTCCGCCGCGAACAGCTCGCCGAGCGGGAGGGCGAAATCGGGCAGCAGGGGCGAGCTCAGGACGTCTGCTTGGCCGAGCTCCAGCGCCACGTCGAAGCTCGAGGACTCGTGCCCCGAGCGGCGGAAGACCAGCAGGCCACCGGCGACCGTGTCGACGAGCCACAGCTCCCGCAGACCGTGGCGCTCATAGGTCGACTTCTTGGCACCGACGTCATAGGCCCACGTGCTCGGGGAACGGATCTCCATCGCCAGCGCGGGCAGCCCATAGGGCGGCGGATCGTGAAGCGCGGGTGCGTGCCCGTGTGCGTACCACAGCAGGTCGGGAGCGAAGACGTTGCGATCGTCGACCAGCACGTCGATGGCCGGCGACACCCTCCCGCGGGCCTCTCCGGCCCGCGACCAGTTCTCGAGGGCAAATAGAAGCCGCGTGAAGGTGGTCCCGTGCAACCAGGTCGGCTGGTTCACGACAATCTCACCGTCGACCAGCTCCAGTCCCCGCGCGTCGTGGCGCTCGGGAAGCTCCAGGAACTCGTCCGCGGTCATGCGTTGCGCTTCGGGCATGGCGGATGCCATGGTAGTTACCCCTCCGATCCCTCCCACGTTTGCCCATCCCCCATCGAAGGCAGGGGCCAACAGGAGTTCGCCCCCCTACGCGAAGGCCGCGGCGAGGCTGTCCGCGGCGCTGCCCAGCTCCGAGAGGCTCCACCGAAGGCCGCCTCCAAGATCCAACGCCTCGCCGCCAACGGTGCCGATCGCATGGGCGGGCTCGCCCAGCTCGGCGATAGCGTCCGCTGGACCGGAGACAACGAAGCGTCCGACACCTTCGCCGAACATGGCCGTCAGCGGGTCCTCGCCCACCGGGAGCTCCACCGAGGCCCCCACCCCACCGGCGAGACAGCACTCGGCGAGAGCCGTCACGAGGCCCCCCTCCGCCACGTCGTGGACCGAGGCAAGCGCACCCGCGCGCGCCGCGCCGCGCGCGGCCTCGATGCACGCGGCGACCGCCTCGACGTCGATCTCCGGGAGGCCATCGGGCAGCGGCTCGCCGTGGAGCTTGGCCAGCTCGGAGCCCGGGAGCGAAGGCCGGAAGCCCGGCGGCGAGAGCAGCGCGATCCGGTGACCTTCGACCGCGAACCCCAGCGAGGGCACGCGCCGCACGTCGGGGATCCGGCCCACCATGCCGACCACGGGGGTGGGGTAGATCGGGCCCCCGCCCGACTCGTTGTACAGCGACACGTTTCCGCCCACCACCGGCACCCCTATCCGGGTGAGCACGGCGGCCATGCCGGCCACCGAGCGCTCGAGCTGCCACGCCACATGGGGTCTTTCCGGATTGCCGAAGTTGAGGCAGTTGGTCAGGCCGAGCGGCTCGGCGCCGGCGCACGCCAGGTTGGCGGCGCACTCGAGCACCGCCTCGACCGTGCCCTGGTAGGGATCGCAGGCCACCCGCCTGCCGTTACCGTCGATCGAGACGGCGATCCCGGGTCGCGGGCCCTCCCCGCCGCGCTCGGGCTGCAGTTGCAGCACCGCGGCATCGGACTGCTCGGGGCGACGCACCGTGCGCGACTGGACCAGGCAGTCGTACTGCTCGAAGAGCACCCGGCGCGAGCACAGGTTGGACGAGGAGAGCAGTGCCGGCAGCACGTCCTGAGGGTCCTCGGAGTCGAGCACGC
>JBPCJI010000075.1:0-5207 GCA_051005475.1 Thermoleophilaceae bacterium | reverse complement strand
GGCCGGGGCAGGTCCCTGGACCGACCGCGGCGTCCGTACCGTGGTTACGATGGCTGGACCGATGCTCTCCCTCTATCGCCGCCGCCGCCCACAGACCTTCGAGGAGGTGGTGGGCCAGGAGAGCGTGGTCCGCACGCTTCGCAACGCGATCGAGCTGGAGAAGGTCCACCACGCATACCTGTTCGTCGGCTCTCGCGGAACGGGCAAGACCAGCATGGCGAAGCTGCTGGCCTGCGCCCTGAACGCCGACGGCGGCCCGCGGGTGGACTTCTCGCCCGAGGATCCCGCCTGCCGGGCGATCATGACCGGCACCTCGCTCGACGTGGTGGAGATGGATGCGGCGTCGAACAACTCGGTCGACGACATCCGCGAGCTGCGCGAGAACGTGGCGCTCGCGCCGATGGGCGGCTCGCGGCGCGTGTACATCCTCGACGAGGCTCACATGCTCTCGACGGCGGCTTGGAACGCCTTTCTCAAGACGCTCGAGGAGCCTCCAGCCCACGTCGTGTTCGTGCTCGCCACCACCGAGGCGCACAAGGTGCCCGCCACGATCATCGATCGCTGCCACCGCTTCGACTTTCAGCGGCCCTCGCTGAAGCAGATAGCCGGCGTCCTGTCGCGGGTGGCGGCCGAGGAGAAGATCACGGTGCCCGACGCCGCGCTCGGGCTGATCGCCCGCAAGGCCACCGGCAGCTTCCGCGACGCCCTTGGCACCCTCGAGCAGCTGGTGACCTACGGAGGGAACGAGATCCGGCTGGAGGACGTGCTCGAGAACCTCGGCGTGGCCGACGCCGAGCTGATCCTCGACGCCACGGAGACCCTCGTCGAAAAGGATCCGAAGGGCGCGCTCCTGGCGGTCAAGCGGCTTTCGGAGTCCGGCCGGGACGAGACCCAGTTCATGCGCGACCTCGCGGCACATCTACGCCACCTCTTCGTCGTGCAGACGCTCGGCGAGGTGCCCGACTCCTTCGCCGTCACGGCCGAGCACACCGACCGCCTCGCCGCCCAGGCCGAGCGCCTCTCCCAGGGTGAGATCCTCCGGGCGATCGAGCTCCTGGCCGCCGCGATAGCCGCGGTGAAGGACGGCTCGGAGCCTCACCTCCAGCTCGAGGTGGCGCTCCTCAAGGCCACCCAGCCCCAGGCCGACCAGTCCCTGCAGGCGCTCATGTTCCGGATCGACCAGCTCGAGGCGCGCCTGGCAGACGGCAGCGCCCCGCCCGTCCAGGCCTCGCCCGCGAGGGCGAAGGCTCCTCCCCCTGAGCCCGTGCAGCCCGACCGTCCACCCGGGCCCCGGGCACACCCCGCCGGGCCCTCCGAGCCCGGGTCGCGGCACGCCGCCTCCACCGGGGCCCGCGCACCCCGGGCGCCCGCCGTCGTGGCGGAGTCCGCGCCCGCCGCGCAGTCCGGAGCCGCCGGGTTTGCGGCCGCCGCCGTTGCGGTGGCGGCGGAGTCTGCGCCGGCAGCCCCTCAGGCGCTCGACCTCGACCGGGTAAAGGGCCTCTGGAGCGCGGTGGCCGACGCGGTGGCCGAGCAGAACGCGATGGTGGCTGCGCTCTTCTCCGAGGCGGTGCCGACTGCGCTGGAGGGCGATCGCCTGACGGTGGGCTTTCCCGAGCAGGCCGCCTTCTCCAAGAAGAAGGCCGAAGCAAACCGCGACCTGTTGCAGGGCGCCCTGCGCAGCCTCACCGGCCGTGGCCTCTCGGTGGTGTTCGAGCTGACCGGCGGGCGAACCCAGGCCGCGCCCGCCAGACTGGGGGAGGAGGAGCTGCTCGAGCGCCTGCGGCAGGAGTTCGGCGCCGAGGAGGTCCGCTCCGACGACGACGACGACAGCGATCCCGAAACCGAGGACTGACCGTGGCCAAGCAGCCCGACATGAACCAGATGATGCGCCAGGTCCAGCAGATGCAGCAGGAGATGGCCAAGGCGCAGGAGTCGCTCAAGGACGAGGTCGTGGAGGCCAGCGCCGGCGGTGGCATGGTGACCGTGAAGGTCAGCGGCGAGCTGGAGGTGCTCGAGCTGCGAATCGATCCCGAGGCGGTGGACCCCGAGGACGTGGAGCTGCTCCAGGACATGATCCAGGCGGCCACCAACGAGGCGCTTCGCTCCGCCCAGGAGCTGGCCGCCTCGAAGCTGGGAGCGGTCACCGGTGGGCTCGGCGGCATGGGGCTGCCGGGCATCTAGATGGTGCCCCGGCGCTAGGGGCAGCTCTGTTCGCGCCGCCCGTCAACCGCCTGATCACCGAGCTCGCGAGGCTGCCCGGGATCGGCCAGCGCACCGCGCAGCGGCTGGCCTTCCACGTGCTGCGGGTCTCCGATGAGGAGGCGCTGGCGCTCGCCGAGGCCATCCGCGAGGTCAAGGAGACGGTCGGGCACTGCGAGGTCTGTTTCAACCTCGCCACCGAGGCCAGCTGCCGGATCTGCCAGGACGAGCGCAGGGAGACGGGGGTGATCTGCGTCGTGGAGGAGCCCAGCGACGTGATCCCGATCGAGCGGACCAACGAGTTCAGCGGCCGCTATCACGTGCTCGGCGGGGCGCTCTCGCCGATCGAAGGCGTCGACCCGGAGGACCTCCACATCGGAGAGCTGCTCGACCGCGCGTCGTCCAACGGCGTGCGCGAGGTGATCGTGGCCACGAACGCCACGACGACGGGCGAGGCCACGGCGCTCTACCTGGCCGACGAGCTGCGCCGGCGCGCGGCCGCGGTGATCGTCACACGGCTGGCCAGCGGCCTGCCGGTGGGCTCTGACCTCGAGTACGCGGACGAGATCACCCTCGGCAAGGCCTTCAGAGGGCGCCGGGAGCTCTGAGGCCGATCGGCGCTAGCGGCGGATCAGCCCGTAGTCGCGCTTCACGGAGAGGATTCGCCGCACTGCCTGATCGAGCCGCGCGCGGCTGATCTCGCCACTGCGAGCCGCGCGCAGGACCGCCACGTACGCGGCCTGCTGATCGCCCGCCGGACCGGAGATGTAGAGCATGTCGGCGCCGGCCTCCAGGGCCTTGACCGCGGCGTCCGGCACCGAGTTGAGCGCGGTGATCGGCGGATCGGCGAGGTCATCGGTGATGGCTATGCCCTTGAACTTCAGCTCCTTACGCAGCAGGTCCGTCGCAACGTTGGAGGACAGCGATGCGGGCGTGACGAAGTCATCGAGCACGTAGAGGCCGTGGCTCAACACGATCCCGGGCACGCCCGCGGCGATCGCTGCCCTGAAGGGGACGAGCTCGCGTGCGCGCAGCTCCTCCAGCGACAATCCCACATTGGCGGGCCCCTCCTCGGTCGACTGCGAGGCCGATCCCAGCCCTGGGAAGTGCTTGGCGGCCGTGAAGAGCCGCTTGCGGCGGTATGCCTCGACCACCCCGCGGGCGTAGCCGGCCACCCGCCCCGGCTCGTCCGAGAACGCGCGCGGGCCCACCGCGCGATCCTCCGCCAGCCCGACGTCGAGCACCGGCGCGAGCAGACCGCTGATTCCCAGGGGCTTGAGCGTCGTGCCCGCCTCCTCGGCCTCGGCGACGGCCGCCCCGACCGACGGGAGGTCGGAGGCGACGTTCGCGGGCGGGAGGTCGGGAAAGACGTTGTAGGCGCCGCCCTCCTGCATCGCCATCACCCACGGCGGCACGTGCTTCTCCTGCTGAGAGATGATCATCGCCTCGCCTGCGAGCGATCCGAGCTGTTGGGCATTCGCGTAGTTCGCGGCGTCGACCACGACTCCGCCGAGGTCGAGCCGCCGTAGCTGACGGAACACAGCCGCGTTCAGGTCCGTTCCGCGGAATCCGAGCAGGAAGAGCTGGGCGACCTTGCGCTCGGTCGGCAGGCGCCTGACGAGGTCCGAGACGGTGCGGGGGACGCCCGCCCTGCCCCCCTGCCCCGAAGTCTCGGGCGGCGGTGGGATCAGGCGTGCGAGGAAGGAGGTGCGGCGCTCGGCAGTCCGCTGGGAGCCCGCCTCCTGCACACGCGGCTGCTCGTCGCCCCGGCCCCTGAGGAGCAGTCCCACGAAGGCCGCGATGAGGATGAGCCCGGCGACTACCGCAACGCGTTTGGGCACGGAGTCCTTTAGGCGGGCCCTCATCGGGTGAACGCTAACCTGCGCGGCCCGTGACCCGCACACAGCCACCCGGGCTCGAGACCGTCGTGATGAAGTTCGGGGGCACATCGGTCGCCGATGCCGAGCGGATCAAGCGTGCGGCGGAGCGCATCGTTCAGGCCGCCGGGCAGGGAATCCAGGTGGTGGCGGTCCTGTCAGCGCGGGGAAAGACGACCGACGACCTGCTGGCGATGGCCCACGAGGTCTCCGCCCGCCCGCATCCGCGCGAGATGGACATGCTGCTCTCCACCGGCGAGCGAATCTCGTGCGCCCTCGCGGCGATGGTGATCAACGACCTCGGCCACGAGGCCATCTCGCTCACCGGATCCCAGGCCGGCATCGTGACCGACGCCTCGCACACCAAGGCGCGCATCCTCGACGTGCGCGCCGACCGCATCCGCGACGCTCTCGACGAGGGCAAGATCGTCCTCGTGGCCGGCTTCCAGGGCGTGTCGACGGCGGCCGACGTGACGACTCTGGGCCGCGGTGGGTCCGACACCACGGCGGTAGCCCTGGCGGCGGCACTCGGGGCCGACAGCTGCGAGATCTACACCGACGTCGCGGGCGTGTTCAGCGCCGACCCGAGGATCGTGCCCGACGCCCGCAAGCTGCCGGTCGTCTCCTTCGAGGAGATGCTCGAGATGTCGGCCTCGGGTGCCGGGGTCCTCCAGTTGCGCGCGGTCGAGTACGCGCGCAACCACTCGATCCCCCTCCACTGCAGGTCGAGCTTCGAGGACGGAACCGGTACCTTCGTGGTCGACGAGCACACCACCATGGAACGACCACTTGTCACAGCCGTCACGCACTCCACCGACGAGGCCCGGATCACGCTCACCGGCCTCCCGAATCGTCCCGGCATCGCCGGGAGGGTGCTCACCGTGCTGGCCGAGGCGACCGTGAACGTGGACATGATCATCCAGAACGAGCCCCACTCCGAGGGCCACCGGGCCGACATGTCCGTCACGGTCCCCCGCGCGGACCTGCCGTCCGCGATCGACGCGCTCACGCCGCTCAGGGCCGAGCTCGGAGTGGGCGAGATCGCCACCGATCGCGCGATGGGCAAGGTCTCGCTCGTGGGAGCGGGGATGAGGAGCCATCCAGGCGTGGCGGCGAAGGCGCTCACCGTGC
>JBPCJI010000074.1:0-7372 GCA_051005475.1 Thermoleophilaceae bacterium | reverse complement strand
AGCAGCTGTGGCTGTGGCGGCTCACCCCGGCGGTCACCACGGTCGGCGCATCGCTCGCCCTCGATGGTCCGGCCGCCCCGGCCGCGCCGCCCGGGCGCGGTACCCGCAAGAGGAAGCGAAAGCACGGCCGACGGCGCTGAGAAGCGCCACAATGTGCCCACGATGCGCTCCCTCACCGACCCGTGGACGCTCGGCGGCCACCAGATCCCCAACCGCCTCGTGCTCGCGCCGCTGGCGGGGATCGGAAACTGGTTCGTGCGACTGCAGGCAAAGCGTCACGGCGCCGGTCTGGTGGTCTCGGAGATGGTCTCGAGCTTCGGGCTCAAGCACGGCAACGAGCGCACCGTGCGCGAATTCCTTCGCATCCACCCCGACGAGCACCCCGTCTCGATGCAGCTCTTCGGCCACGACGCCGACGTGATGCGCGAGGCCGCGGAGATCGTGGCCGCGGCCGGGGCGGACCTGATCGACCTGAACATGGGCTGCCCCGTCCGCAAGGTGTGCAAGACGGGGGCGGGAGCAGCCCTCCTCGACGACCCGGATCGTGCTGTCGCGATCGCCCGCGCGGCCGGCGAGGGGAGCGGGCTGCCGGTCACGGTGAAGCTGCGGCCCGGTCAGCGCCCCGGCGAGCGCAGCGGAATCGTGCTGGCCCGCAGGCTGGTGGAGGAGGCCGGCGTGGCCGGCATCTCCTTCCACCCGCGGCACGCCTCCCAGCAGCACAGGGGGAAGCCGGACTACGCACTGGCGGCGCGCCTGGTCGAGGCCCTCGAGGTCCCGGTCGTGGTATCGGGGGGCCTCCTGTCCGACGAGCGGGCGCTGGAGGCGTTCACCCAGAGCGGCGCGGAGGCGGTGATGCTGGCCCGGGGGTCGCTGGGGAACCCGTGGCGTTTCGAGCGTCTGCTCGGGCTGCGTGAGGGGGAGCCCGATGCTCGCGAGGTGGTGGAGGAGCTGGGTTGGATCATCGCCTGCTGCGAGGAGCACCTCGGCTCCGAGCGCGCCGGGCGCTACCTGCGCAAGTTCTACCCCTGGTATGCGGACCGGCTACGGCTCCCCAAGCCCCTCCAGCAGCAGCTCGTGGGCGCATCCACCACCGCGGATGCCCGTCGCGTGCTCCGCGAGCTGCAGGGGCTGGCAAGCGCCGCCGCCGCGCCCTGATCGTCTCCGATCCGGCGGTTGCTACACTGCCGCGTCCCTCCGAGGCTCCTAGCGAGCGGCCGGGGGGTTTTCTATGCCACGAGAGACACTTCTGACACCCGAGGGCCTCGAGGGTCTCAAGGTCAAGATCGATCACCTCTCCACCGTCCGCCGGCGCGAGGTCGCCGACCGCATCAAGGAGGCGCGCGAGTTCGGGGACATCTCCGAGAACTCCGAGTACGACGACGCCAAGAACGAGCAGGCGATGCTCGAGAAGCAGATCTCCGACCTTGCGGACAAGCTGCGCAACGCCCGCGTGATCGACTCGACCGACGTGAGCACCGAGGCAGTCACCGTGGGCGTGACCGTTCACGTGAAGGACCAGAAGACCGAGAAGTCCAACAAGTTCAGGATCGTCGGGTCCGCCGAGGCCGATCCCTCCGGTCAGAAGCTCTCCAACGAGTCGCCCGTCGGGAAGGCCCTGATGGGCCGCAAGCGGGGCGAGATCGTGTCGGTCCCCGTGCCGCGCGGGCCCGCGCGCAAGCTCAAGATCACGAAAATCGAAGCGGCCTAGCCGCTCCGCGCCGAGGGCCCGGGCCGCCGACAGGCCGCGTAGGGTTCGCCTATGGAAGAGGATCGGCGAGGCAAGCTCCAGCGCCTGCGTGAGCGGGGGGTTGAGCCGTTTCCCCACCAGTTCGCCGGCACCGGGCCGATCAAGTCCATCCACGCGACCCATGCGGGCCTGGAGGACGGCGAGGACACCGACGCCGCGTACCGCGTTGCGGGCCGACTCGCTGCGCGCCGGGGACACGGGAAGGCGGCATTCCTCGACGTGGTGGACCGGTCGGGGCGGATCCAGGTGCACGCGCGGCTCGACGTGCTGGGTCAGGAGCCGTTCGACGATCTGCTGGGCCTCGATCTTGGCGACCTCGTCGGTGTGGACGGGACGGCCTTCAGGTCCCGTCGCGGCGAGCTGTCGCTGAAGGCGTCGGGCTGGACGCTGCTCGCGAAGTCGCTGCGCCCGCCGCCGGAGAAGTTCCACGGGCTCGAGGACGTGGAGACCCGGTACCGCCGCCGCGAGCTCGATCTGATGGCAAACGAGGAGAGCCGGGCGCTCTTCATCCTGCGCTCCAAGGTGGTGGCGGCGGTGCGCCGCTGGCTCGACGCGCGGCACTTCCTCGAGGTCGAGACCCCAGTGCTGCAGCCGCTCTACGGGGGCGCCCTGGCGCGGCCCTTCACCACTCATCACAACGCGCTCGTTCGCGACCTCTACCTGCGGATCGCCACCGAGCTCTACCTTAAGCGGCTGATCGTGGGAGGGCTCGAGCGGGTGTACGAGCTGGGCAAGGACTTCCGCAACGAGGGGCTCTCCCCCAAGCACAACCCGGAGTTCACGATGCTCGAGTTCTACGAGGCCTACGCCGACTACACCGATATCGCGGCGGAGCTGGAGGAGCTCGTGGCCTACGTGGCCGCGGAGGTAGGCTACGAGGGGGACATCGACTTCGCCCCGCCGTGGAGGCGTGTCACCCTGCGGGACGCGATCCTCGAGGGCACGGGCGTGGACGTGCTGGCCGACCGTGACCGGGACAGCCTCGTCGCGGCGGCCGCCGGACGGGGTGTCGAGCTCGACCCCACGGAGACCTGGCCGCGCCTGGTGGACGATCTGCTGTCCAAGCACGTGGAGCCGAAGCTCGCCCAGCCCACGTTCATCCTCGACTATCCCGTGGAGCTTTCGCCCTTTGCGAAGGGCCACCGCTCCGAGCCCGGGCTCGTCGAGCGGTTCGAGTGCTTTGCAGGGGGAATGGAGTTCGCCAACGCCTTCACGGAGCTCAACGACCCCGACGAGCAGCGCGCCCGCTTCGAGGAGCAGGGCCGGCTCAGCGCCGAGGGGGAGGAGGAGGCCCAGCCCTACGACGAGGACTTCGTGCGAGCGCTGGAACAGGGGATGCCGCCGACGGGCGGCATCGGCGTTGGTATCGACCGGCTCGTGATGCTGATGTCCGGGCGCAGCTCCATCCGGGAGGTGGTGCTGTTCCCGACCATGCGCTGAGCCGGGGAGAGCGGTAACCCGACCGCAGGGCGTTGTTAGACTTGGCGCAGGTCGAGTACCCGGACCGGCGTCCTCATCGCCTCAGGCACAAATGCCGACGAGGTGGGAAAGGCGTCGGACGAGCACCCGTCCCGCAAGACCCAGAAAAGAAGGATCGCCAGAGCAGTGTTCGAGCGCTTCACAGAACGGGCCCGGCAGGTCGTCGTCCTCGCGCAGGACGAGGCCCGCATCCTCAAGCACAACTACATCGGCACCGAGCACATCCTGCTCGGCCTGCTCCGCGAGGAGGAGGGCCTTGCAGCGCGGGTGCTCGAGTCGCGCGACATCACCGTCGAGCGCGTGCGTGCGCAGGTGGTCCGGATCGTCGGCTCGGGCGAGGAGGTCACCTCCGGCCAGATCCCGTTCACGCCGCGGGCCAAGAAGGTGCTCGAGCTGGCCCTGCGCGAGGCGCTCTCGCTCGGACACAACTACATCGGCACCGAGCACATCCTGCTCGGGCTCGTGCGCGAGAACGAGGGCGTGGCCGCACGCATCCTGCTCGACTTCGACGCCGACTCCGAGAAGATCCGCAACGAGGTCATCCGGATGCTCTCCGGCCCCGGCGGGCGCCAGCGCTCCTCGGGCCAGGGAGGCCAGCCGGGTGAGGGCAAGAAGAGCTCCAAGCTGCTCGACCAGTTCGGCCGCAACCTCACGAAGCTCGCCTCCGAGGGCAAGCTCGACCCGGTGGTCGGCCGGGAGACGGAGATCGAGCGCATCATGCAGATCCTCTCGCGGCGCCAGAAGAACAACCCTGTGCTGATCGGCGAACCGGGCGTGGGCAAGACAGCCGTGGTCGAGGGCCTGGCCCAGCGGATCACGAACGGCGAGGTGCCCGAGCTGCTGAAGAACAAGCAGATCTACACGCTCGACCTGGCCGCCCTGGTGGCCGGCTCGAAGTACCGCGGCGAGTTCGAGGAGCGCCTGAAGAAGGTGATGAAGGAGATCACCCAGCGCGGGGACATCATCCTGTTCATCGACGAGCTGCACAACCTCGTCGGCGCGGGCGCCGCCGAGGGCGCGATCGATGCCGCCTCCATCCTCAAGCCGGCCCTGGCCCGGGGGGAGCTGCAGACCATTGGCGCCACCACCCTCGACGAGTACCGCAAGTACCTCGAGCGCGACTCCGCCCTGGAGCGCCGCTTCCAGCAGGTCAAGGTCGACCAGCCGTCACCGGAGGAGTCCGTGCAGATCCTGAAGGGCCTGCGCGAGCGCTACGAGACCCACCACCGCGTCGGCATCACCGACGCCGCGCTCGAGGCCGCAGCGGAGCTCGCCGATCGCTACATCTCGGACCGCTTCCTGCCGGACAAGGCGATCGACCTGATCGACGAGGCGGCCGCGCGCGCGCGGATCAAGTCGATGACCGCTCCGCCCGTGTACCGCGAGCTCGAGGAGGAGATCGAGACCACGCGGCGGGACAAGGAGGCGGCGATCGAGGCGCAGGAGTTCGAGAACGCCGCGAACCTGCGCGACAAGGAGCGCCAGCTCACGAAGAAGAAGAAGGACCTGGAGGACCAGTGGCGCTCGGGCGAGTCGGGTGAGCGACCGGAGATCGGCGAGGAAGAGATCGCCGACATCGTCTCGATGTGGACGGGCATCCCGGTGGTCAAGCTCACCGAGGCCGAGACGCAGAAGCTGATGCGGATGGAGGACGAGCTCCACAAGCGCGTGATCGGCCAGCACGCCGCCATCGAGGCGGTGTCCAAGGCCATCCGCCGTTCGCGCGCCGGGTTGAAGGACCCCAAGCGCCCGACCGGTTCGTTCATCTTCCTCGGCCCGTCGGGTGTCGGAAAGACAGAGCTCGGGAGAACGCTTGCCGAGTTCCTGTTCGGCGACGAGGACGCGATGGTGCGGATCGACATGTCCGAGTACATGGAGAAGCACTCCTTCGCCCGGCTCGTCGGCTCCCCGCCGGGCGACATCGGCTACGACGAGGGCGGCCAGCTCACCGAGGCCGTGCGGCGCAAGCCCTACAGCGTCTTGCTGCTCGACGAGATCGAGAAGGCCCACCCGGACGTCTTCAACATCATGCTGCAGGTCCTCGAGGACGGCCGACTCACCGACAGCCAGGGCCGCACCGTCGACTTCCGCAACGCGATCGTGATCATGACCTCCAACGTTGGTGCTTCGGAGATCGCCAAGAACACCGGCATCGGCTTCACCGTCGGTGACGAGACGGGCGTGACCTACGACGACATGAAGAAGGGGATCATGGGCGAGCTGAAGAAGGTCTTCCGCCCTGAGTTCCTCAACCGAATCGACGAGGTCATCGTCTTCCACAAGCTGGCCAAGGACGAGATCAAGGAGATCGTGGACCTGCTGCTCAAGCGGATCCGGGAGTCGCTGGCCGAACAGGAGCTCTCGCTCAACCTCTCAGACGACGCCGCCGACCTGCTGGTCGAGAAGGGCTGGGATCCCTCGATGGGAGCGCGACCCCTGCGGCGCGCAATCCAGCGCTACATCGAGGATCCGCTCGCGGACGAGGTGCTGGCCAAGAGCATGCCGGCGGGGTCGACGGTCGAGGTCGACCGCGCTCCGGAGGACGACGAGCGGGACGTGAAGATCACGATCAGCAAGCCACCCGTGCGCAAGCGCGAGGCCGTTGGCGTGGGTGCCAAGGGCGGGGAGATCGGCGAGGGCGGCGAGGACCTTCCCGAGGACTCCGCTGCCGACGGCTCGGACGCGGCCGAGCTACCTGACACGCCCGACGTGCTGCCGGACGTGCCGGATGCCCCGCCGCCCCCCGAGACCGACGAGCCCTAGCCGACCGGACCCGTCCGTATGCCCGGGGGCGAGCGCGGCGGCGTGATGGCCGACGTTGAGATCAAGACGCGCGAGAACGGGCCCTACAAGGTGACCGGGCCTGTCCGTCTCATCGATGCCGACGGGACCGAATACGTCCTGGGGGAGCAGGGCAAGACGATCGCCCTCTGCCGCTGTGGCGGCTCCGCGACGAAGCCGTTCTGCGACGGCACGCACTCGAGGATCGGCTTCGAGGCCGCCGAGAAGGCGGTGACGCGGCGAGGCTGAGCCTGGGCCGGGGATTGCACTCCGGGCGCGAAGCCTCACTCCCGGCCGTCTTGCCGCAGCAGGTGCCTGACCCGCTCGGCGGCGGGTGTTCCCTCGGCGAGCGACAGCTTCGCCGGCTCGTGCTCGGCGACCCAGGCCGAGACGATGCGCAGCTCGTCGACCTCCTCGGCAGGCACCGTCGTGCCGCGGCCGAGGTGGGAGCCCAGAGCGCTCGCCGTCCGTCGCTGGATCTCCTCCAGCGGAGGCAGGGGTCCCCAGTCGGCCACGCGCCCGCCGACGATCCAGAAGGCGTCGAACCGCCTCTTCGTCGGGTGCGAGGCCACCACCAGGCGCGGGTCGGCGTGGAGGGCTCGCAGCACGCCGCCGAGGCGCTCCAGCAGGCCGGCGAGCCGCTCGCGTCGCCGCAGCAGCGCGGCGGCGGCCTCGTAGCGCTGGGCTGAGGATGCCTCGGCGATCCGGCGGTCGAGATCGGCGAGGAGGAGGTCCTCGGCCGCCTCGGATCCGTCGAAGAGGGCGAGCGCCGCGTCGACCTGACGCCGATAGGCGTTCGGGTCGAGGTCTCCCAGGCACGGGGAGCAGCAGCGGCCCATCTGCCCGTAGATCGAGGGATGGTCACGACGTCTCATGGAGCGCCCGCAGTGGCGCAGCCGGAACAGGGAGGTCAGGTGGTCGGCGAGCTCGGTGGCAAGCCGTTTGCCGCGCAGCGGACCGATGCTCACCGCGCGCCCGGCTGCCGGCTCGGCCGAGACCTCGAGCACCGGATAGGGGGTGTCGAGGCGGCAGCGGACGTACGCCCAGCGGTCGGTCCGCTTGAGCCGGCGGTTTCCGGGCGGCTGCCACTGCTTGATCAGCCGGTTCTCCAGCACGAGCGCCCCCAGCTCGGAGTTGGTGGGGCGGTAGTCGACGACCTCGGCGCGCTCGGTCCAGGGGTGATGCCCGGGGGCCTCGCCCTGAGCTGCCGCAGGCGCGCAGAAGTGCGCGCGCGCCCGCGTGCGCAAAGACACCGAATTGCCTACGTAGAGGGCTCGCCCGCGCCCGTCCAGGAAGATGTAGACGCCCGGGTCCTCGGGCAGCTTGGAGAGGTCGGGGCGCGCTTGGCTTGGGCGCCGCGCCGGG
>JBPCJI010000073.1:0-4956 GCA_051005475.1 Thermoleophilaceae bacterium | reverse complement strand
TGCAAACTTGACCGGGCACGGGGCAGACCCGGCACGGAGGGGTGGCAGAGCGGTCGAATGCGCCGGCCTTGAAAGCCGGAAACGGGCGTCAGCTCGTTCGTGGGTTCGAATCCCACCCCCTCCGCTGGCTGCTCCTGCCAACGTAAGACCCCTGGGACGGCTCGGTCAGCGCCGTCGGCGCGAAGGTTCGGCAATTTCCAGGTTACCGAAGGATAAGGAGCTAAAGTTCGGTAACGATGCTTTACTCCGAACCCTATGAGACCGTCTGATGGGACCCGCTCGCGGCCATTTCGAGGACCGCTTGTGGCAGGCTGATCCCGGTGCGATGGGCGGCCGCCGCAATCGGCGCGCGTTCACGTACGAGGCGTTCGTGCCCGACCCGATCGGGGACTGGGAGATTGAGCTCCGGGCGGACGCGGTCGCTGCCGTAACCGAGGCCACCAGCGCCGTCGAGCATCTCAACCAGTCACCCCCGAAGCTCCAGTCGCTCGAAGCCCTTGCCCGCCAGCTCTTGCGCGCGGAGTCGCTCGCGTCATCGCGCATTGAGGGGCTAGAGCTTTCCCATAGACGACTCGCCCACGCGGCCTTCCAGGGCGATGGGGCTCAAGACTCAAAAGCCTCAGATGTCGTCGGCAACATTGCAGCGATGGAGCGAGCGATAGCGCTCGGTGCCGGCGCCGACCCGTTCACCGTCTCTGACATCGAGGAAATTCACGAGGCGCTTCTGCGCTTCGGCTTTGACAAGCCAATCGCCGGGGTAATCCGTATGAAGCAGAACTGGATTGGACGCAACCCCCACACACCGCAGAACGCCGACTACGTGCCGCCCCCCCCGGAGCAGGTCGAGGGCCTGCTGCAGGACGTGTGCGTCTTCATGAATCGCACCGACCTTCCGGCGCTCGTCCAGGCGGCTGTCGCGCACGCTCAGTTCGAGACCATCCACCCGTTCATCGACGGCAACGGACGAGTCGGCCGCTGCCTCATCCACGCGGTTCTCAAGCGCCGCGAGGTCGCTCCGTCCGTCGTGCCGCCAATCAGCCTCATCCTTGCAAGCCGGCGAGAGCAGTACATCCAAGGGCTAGTCGGCTTCCGCGAAGGCCTTCACGACGAATGGATAGAGGCATTCTCCGATGCGGCGAAGTTCGCATCCGAGGAAGCCGAGCGCTTCGCGGCCGAGATCGCGGCGCTGCAGCAACGCTGGGTCGAAACCCTCGGCCGCCCACGCCGGGACTCGGCGGCCCACAAGATTCTCACCGCGCTCCCCGCCTACCCGGTGATTGACGTGGCGACCGCACAAGACATCGCCGGTGTCTCCGATGTGGCGGCCGGGCGCGCGCTAAACGCGATCGAAGAGGCAGGCATCCTCACCAATCTCGAGGCCAGGCAGCGCCGGCGGACGTGGGAATGCCGGCAACTCTTCGAACTCGTCAACGACTTCGAACACGACCTCGCGACGCCTACAGGCGACGGCTCTACCGTTTCCCGGCTTTAGTCACGACGCCCGGCTCCGCGCCCAGATGACCGTCATGCCGTCGCCCACGGGCAGCAGCACGCAGTCCGTGCGCTCGTCGGCCAGGACATGGTCGTTGAACTCGCGCAGCGCCACCGTGCTCTCGGAGTCCTCGGTCAGGTCGAGCACCCGGCCGCCCCAGAGGGTGTTGTCGACCGCGATCACCCCGTGCGCGGCGAGCTTGGGCAGGACCGCCTCGTAGTAGTCGCGGTAGCCGGTCTTGTCGGCGTCGATGAAAACGAGGTCGAACGGACCCTCGAGGCCCGCGATCGTGTCCATCGCCGGCCCGAGCCGCAGGTCGATCCGCTCACCCAGCGGACTCGAGCCGAAGTGCCGGCGGGCCACGGCGGCCGCGGTCTCGTCGATCTCGCAAGTCACGATGCGCCCGCCTGGCGGCAGGGCCGAGGCCATCGCGAGCGAGGAGTAGCCGCTGAACGTGCCGATCTCGAGCACGAGTTGGGCGCGCGTGGCGTGCACGAAGGCGGTAAGCAGGCCGCCGTCGAGCACCCCGGAGAGCATCTGGGGCAGCTCGAGCTCACGGTGGGTGGTCTCGGTGATCTCGCGCAGCAGCGGCGAGTCGGTACTCGAGTGCCGGCTGGCATACTCGAGTGCGTGGTCGTCGTGGGCCATTGGCGCGAGGTTAGTGAGCGGGGCGCTGAGTACCCTCTTCCGACGGGGGGCGCTCACTTGCCATCCGAGACAGCCGACCGCCCATGACCGAACGTCCACAGCCAGCCAACATTCGCAGACGCGCTAGCCGCCGCCGCGATCGTCGCCGAGGCCCTGCCGTGGGCGCGGCGGCGGTATTGGCGGTGCTCGTGGCGGTGGGGATAGTGGCGGCGTTCACGCTCGGCGGCGGCGATGCCGGAGGCAGTGAGGTCCCGGCCCAGCGGCCCTTCCTCCCGCAGCGCGATGACTCCTTTCCGGCGAACCTCGAGGGACCCAACACCTACGCGGTGGCCCGGATCAGCGGGCGCCGTCTGCTGTACAGGAGTCCGGGCGGCGAGGCGAAGATCCGCGTGGCCGATCAGACCGAATGGGACACCCCGCGCGCCCTCAGCGTGGTCAGGCACCGTGGCGACTGGCTCGCGGTGCTCGTGCCCGAGCTCAAGAACGGCGAGCTGGGCTGGATTCACATCAGTCAGGTCAGGCGCCTCTACGCCGTCACGTGGTCACTGCACGTCGACGTCTCCAGGCGAGAGATCGTGGTTCGCCGTGACGGCAGGCGCGTGCGCCGGCTGCGCGTCGGTGTGGGAAGGCCGGGACACAGTACACCGACGGGGCGGTTTGCCGTGACCGACAGGCTGCGGGTCACGGACCCCGCATCTCCATACGGGTGCTGCGTGCTCGCGCTCACCGGCCATCAGACAAAGCTCCCGCCCGGATGGCCGGGTGGCGACCGCCTGGCCGTGCACGCCACGGCCAACCTGAGCAATCTGGGCCAGGCTGTGAGCGCCGGCTGCATGCGCTCCGATCCGCGGGACGCGCGCTGGCTGATCAGGCAGGTCCCGCTCGGGACGCCGGTCTTCATCCGCGAGTGAGCGCAGCGATCTCACGCCGCCCACCCCGGCGGCGTTCATAGGGCGTGAGCCTGCCCCCCTTCCAGGCGCTGCTCGACGCCCACGGCGCGGCGGTGCACCGGTTCCTGGTGGCCTCCGTGGGGCCCTCGGAGGCAGATGACTGCTTTCAGGAGGCCTGCATCGCCGCGCTGCGCTCCTACCCCCGGCTGACCCACGCCGACAACCTGCGCGGATGGCTCCTGCGGATCGCCCAGCGCAAGGTGATCGACGCCCACCGCGCGCGCGCCCGCAGGCCGGTCCCGGTCCCCGCCGCGCCCGAGCGCGAAGCGGGGGCCACCTTCCCGCCGGCAGAGTCGATCGACGGTCAGCCAGCGGTCTGGGCGCTCGTGCGCGCGCTGCCGGAGAAGCAGCGCGTGGCCGTGTTCCTGCGCAGCGCCGCCGACATGTCCTACGCCGAGGTGGCCGAGGTGCTGGGCTCTTCACAGGAGGCCGCGCGCCGCAACGTCCACGAGGGATTGAAGCGCCTGAGAGAGGAGTGGAGCGCATGACCGAGCTCGACCGCGCACTGAGGGAGGCAGCCGGCGGCCTACCCGCCACCGGACCGCCCTCGGAAGCACTCGAGCGCCTGTACGCGAGGGCCGAAAAGGAGAACCTCGTGGACGTCGCCTACGCCCAGGTGGACTCTCCCCTGGGCCCGCTCACCGTGGCGGCCACGCACCGCGGCCTGGTCAGGATCGCCTACCCCGAGCGACAGCTCGATCAGGTGCTGGCCGGGCTCGCCGAGGCGGTCTCGCCGCGGGTGCTCGAGGCCCCCGCCCGGCTCGATCCGATCCGCCGCGAGCTCGGGGAGTACTTCGAGGGCCGTCGCCGGCGGTTTGAGACCCCGATCGACTGGGCGCTCACACGTGGGTTCTTTCGCCGGGTCCTCCAGGTCACGGCGCAGATCGACTACGGCCAGGTGCGCACCTACTCCGAGGTCGCCGCCGGCGCCGGGAACGTGAAGGCGGTGCGGGCCACCGGCAACGGCCTCGGCTCGAACCCGATGCCGGTTGTCGTGCCCTGCCACCGGGTCGTGCGCACGGGGGGCGGACTCGGGGGCTACACCGGCGGGATCGAGCGCAAGGAGTTCCTGCTGGCCCTCGAGCGCCGCTGAGCGGCTTCCCTGAACTCCACCAGGGAGACGGGCGCGGACGGCAGGGAACCGGGGGGGCGGGCGATCTCCCGGGCCTCGAGTGGGCGCTCGGCGAGCGCGCCGCCATCGAGTTGCACGCGGTAGGCGCGCGCGCCGGGGCGTGAGCTCACCACGTCCACAAGTTCCTGGCCGGCGAAGAGAAGGGCCACTCCGTCCTCGACCGCATAGCCGCCCGGAATGCCCTCGGCCACGGCCGAGCGGTAGGCGGCGCGGCGGACGGGATCGCCCCCGTAGTGCACGGAGTTCGAGCCGCGGAGCAGCGAGAGCCCGGAGGCCACGCTCGGGCGGCCATACGTGCGCGTGACTCCCGCCTCGAACCAGCACATCGAGCCGGCGCTCACGCCGCACAGCGCCACGCCCAGCTGCCACGCCTCACACAGGAGAGCGTCCACGCCGTGCACATGCCACAGCGCGAGCAGGTTGAGCAGGCTACCCCCACCCACGTAGATCACGTCACGGCTCAACAGGTGCTCGCGCAGGTTCACCGGGTGGGTCCCGAGACGGAAGAGCGAGATGTGCGACAGCTCACACCCGAGCGGCTCGAACGCCGCGTAGAAGCGCCGGATCTGCTCCTCCGGATCGCCGCTTGCGGTGGGCAGGAGGCAGATCCGCGGAGTCGGACGGCTCGTGAGTGAGGCGGTGAGCTCGTCGAGTGGCCAGTCCTCGGCCGAGCTCGTGAAACCGCCCCCGCCGAGGGCCAGGATGCGGCGCCTGGAGCCAGCCGGGCTCACCCG
>JBPCJI010000072.1:0-3496 GCA_051005475.1 Thermoleophilaceae bacterium | reverse complement strand
CTGCTCGAGCGCTACGCCGAAGTGCTCGGCGCCGCCCTCGGGGACGCGCTCCGCGCCGTCTGGCTGTTCGGGGACGACTCCGACGTCGACGTCATGGTCTTTGTTGCCGATGACTCGTGGCCCGCGAAGGAGCGGATCCGTCGGATGCTGCACGAGATCGCGCGCGAAATGGCACTCGACGACGTGGCCTGGTCGTTCTCGGTCCATATTCACACGACGGCGTGGCTGCGCCGACGCCGCGAGATCCGCTCGTTCTTCATCGACGAGGTCGATCGTGACAAGGTCGTCGTCGCCGGTACGTCGTGAGCCCGCGCTCAGACGAGCTGCTCCAGGCGGCTACGCGCCGGCTGCGGGCGGCGAGTTCAGCGCGACGCCCGCCGCAGCGGCGCAGTCGACGCAACCTGAGCGCGAGCAGGCCGACTATGAAGCATGGGAGGCCGAGGACGCGACTCGGATCATCGCGACGGCCGAGCGCTTCCTCGAGGCGATCGGCGACCTGATCGCCTGACCCCGCCTCGCGCCCTGGGGCGCAGGCAAAAGGGTAGAGTCGAGCGGGATGGCGACAGAGGACGCCACCCAGGGCGCCAGCCGTGACGAAGCTGCGGCCGAGGCCGCTCGGCGCCCTCTTCCCAGCCGCGACACGTGCGAGAAGGTGCTCGCGAAGATGCTCCTCATCCGCCGCTTCGAGGAGCGCGCCGGGGAGATGTACGCGAAGGCGAAGATCGGCGGCTTCCTGCACCTGTGCATCGGTGAGGAAGCCACCATCGTGGGCGCCACGCAGGCGCTGCGCGACAGCGACTACCTGATGTCCACCTACCGCGAGCACGGGCAGGCGCTCGCGCGCGGCACGCCCGCGCAGGAGGTGATGGCCGAGCTGTTCGGCAAGGCCACCGGCTGCTCGGGCGGCCGGGGCGGATCGATGCACCTGTTCGACCTGGAGCGGCGCTTCCTCGGCGGCTACGGGATCGTCGGCGGAAACCTGCCGCTGGCCGCGGGCGTGGCCCTCGCGTGTGACTACACCGAGACCGACGACGCCATCCTGTGCATGTTCGGCGACGGCGCCACCAACCAGGGCACCTTCGGCGAGACGATGAACCTGGCGGCGCTGTGGAAGCTGCCGGTGGTGTTCATGGTGATCAACAACCAGTTCGGCATGGGCACGTCCCTCGAACGCCACTCCGCGGTCACCGACCTCTCCAGGAAGTCCGAGGGCTTCGGCGTGCCCGGCACCCGCTGCGACGGCATGGAGCTGCTCGACGTGCACGCGTGCGTGAGCGAGGCGCTCGAGAAGGCCCGCACGGACCGCGCCCCCCAGCTCGTGGAGGCGGTGACCTACCGCTACCGCGGCCACTCGATGGCCGACCCCGAGGAGTACCGCACGAAGGAGGAGGTTGCGAAGTGGGTCGGCCGCGACCCGATCGCAACGTTCTCCAAGCGCCTGCTCGAGGAGGGCATGCTCGGCGAGCAGGAGGTGAAGCAGCTCGGCGATGAGTCGATGAAGGTCGTCGACGAGGCCGTCGCGTTCGCCGACGGCTCCCCGTTCCCCGACCTGGCCTCGCTTTACGACGACATCTACGTGATCGGCGAGCAGGTTCGCGACCCCTACTGGTCGACCGACCTGCGCTCGCCCGACACCCACCGCGGCGAGGACGAGCGCGACGCCGGCGAGACCGCGCGCGAGCTTGCGAAGCTGGGCTCCCTGCACGAGCCCGAGACCGACGAGGACCAGCGCGAGGCCCGCGCCCGCGGCGAGGGCGGCTGAGTGGGTGACCGCTAGTGCCCACGATGCGCTACCGCGAAGCGCTGCGTCAGGCGCTGCGCGAGGAGATGCAGGCAGACGAGAGGGTGTTCCTGATGGGGGAGGACATCGGTGTCTTCCAGGGCGCGTTCAAGGTCACCCAGGGGCTGCTCGAGGAGTTCGGCGAGAAGCGGGTGCGGGACACGCCGATCTCCGAGAACACGATCGTCGGGATGGGCGTGGGCGCCGCGATGGCCGGGCTGCGCCCGGTCGTGGAGCTGATGACCGTGAACTTCTCGCTGCTCGCGCTCGACCAGATCGTGAACAGCGCGGCCTCGATCCGCTACATGTTCGGCGCCCAGGTGTCCGTGCCGCTCGTGATCCGGATGCCCCAGGGCGCCGGGCACCAGCTCGGCCCCACGCACTCGCACTCCTTCGAGGCCCTCTACCTGCACGTGCCGGGCCTGCTCGTGGCGGTGCCGAGCACCCCGGCCGACGCCCACGGCCTGCTCAAGGCCGCGATCCGGGACGACAACCCGGTGATCTTCATCGAGCACGAGACGCTCTACAGCCGCCGCGGGGAGGTACCCGAGAACGGCGAGCCGCTGCGCTTCGGCGAGGCCGCGATCCGGCGAGAGGGGGGCGACATCACGATCGTCGGGATCTCGCGGATGGCCGAGACCGCGCTGAAGGGCGCGGAGGAGCTGGCCTCCGAGCACGGAATCGAGGCCGAGGTGATCGACCCTCGCACGCTGCGCCCGCTCGACCTCGACACGATCCTCGAGTCCGTGCGCAAGACCAACCGCGCCGTGATCGTCGAGGAGGGCTGGCCTCACGGGGGGGTTGGCGCGAACCTCGCGGCGCTGATCCAGGAGCAGGCATTCGACTACCTCGATGCTCCGATCGGGCGGGTGACCGGCGGCGACGTGCCGATGCCCTACTCGAAGCCGCTCGAGCAGGCCGCCTTCCCCCACAAGGAGCACGTCGTGCAGGCGGCGATCGCCACGTTCCGGGACCTCTGAGCCGTGGCCTCCGACGTGCTCATGCCGCGCCTGTCCGACTCGATGGAGGAGGGCACGGTGCTCAAGTGGCTCGTGGAGGAGGGCGGCGAGGTCAGGCGCGGCGAGCCGCTCGTGGAGATCGAGACCGACAAGGCGAACATGACCTACGAGGCCGACTCCGACGGTGTGCTGCTCGAGGTGCTGGCCAAGGAGGGCGACACGCTGCCGATCGGCGAGCCGATCGCACGGGTCGGAGAGGCCGGCGAGACGCCCTCGAGCGACGGAGCTGCGGCCGAGGAGCGATCAGGCGGGGAAGAGGAGCCGGACGGAGAGGGGGCTTCGAGCGGCGGCGGGGGGGGAACTGTTGTTCGGAAACAGCCTAATAGGCCTGCTGGGAACAACAGAGCGGTTGCGGAGGTGGCGCCCTCGGCTGACGACGCAACCGGCGCGGGCCGCATCAAGGCCTCTCCCGTGGCCAGGCGCATGGCGAGTGAGCTCGGCTTGGCCCTCGCGGGGATTCAGGGGACCGGTCCGGGCGGGCGGATCCTGAAGGCGGACGTGGAAGCGGCGGCCGAGCCGGCAGCCGGGGGGGCGTCCCGGACACCGGCGAAAGGGGGGGGGGACCTCTTGTTCGCAAACAGCCTGCTAGCCCGGACGCCCACAGAGGAGCCCTGGTAGATGTGTGGCGCGCCTCCGGTGCCCAAGCCGGCGCGGGCGCCGGCGTCCGAAGCCGGGGCCAAGGGCGAGGTCACCGAAC